>CAMWWF010000266.1 GCA_947177885.1 uncultured Lachnospiraceae bacterium | reverse complement strand
GCGTCAGGGTAAAGTCGGAGTCATCCACCACCAGCAGCTTCTTTTTGCGGTGGGAGGCCGCCTTCTCCGCCAGATTCTGATTCAGATATTTTTCTACTTCGGCCATGGCATTCTCCGTGATGATGGAAATTCCATCTTCGCTCTGGAGTTCATCGGCGGCAGTCATGCAATAGGCAAAATACCCCTTTCCGGTGTCAAACAGCAGGCTGAACTGCGGGCTTTGTCTCTCGAATACCCTGTGAAACTGATCGTAGGTCAGCAGTTGTTCTTCTTTGATCTCAATATATTCTGAAGAGGGAAAATATTCTTTCATGCGTTCCACCAACTGCCTGGCTACATATCTGGCCACATTCATGAGCATCACGTTTATGACTTTGGATTTCATATCCAGTACGCTGCCGATGGTGCTGACGATCAGCTGTTCCTCAAAGATCAGGAAGAACTCCCATCTCTTTTTCTCCCTGGTGCTGCATATTAAACGGTAATAGATGCCGTCCCCGAATTTTTCACCGCCGTAGCAATTGCTGATCAGCCTTGGCTCCAGCTGGAAAATATGGTACAGGAGGCTGGCAATCGTCTGACCCATCACGGTCTGTTCTTCTTCCGACAGGAGATTTTCCCATTGTTTCACGGGATCGCCGCTTACGATCAGACGATCCTCTATCAACGTATGTCCCACAAGCCAGCCTGCACATACACCGAAGAAATGACTGATCGAGTTTTCCGAATAGTTTGTCTTCTCCAGTTCCCGTTCCAGTGCGGGAAGCGTCCTGTCGCGAAAATTTTTGTGAATGCGCTTGTGGGTTTCAAGCCCCGCGTAACCGATGGATTCCATATACTCTTCCTCATCTGCAAAATGCTGGAGAGTATGATCTTTAAAGTATTTTACCGCCTCCTGACAGGCCCAGTGGCTTTTTTCCTTCTGCCGGCCAAATTCATATAATTTATTGAGAATATGGAACAGTTTTTCGTGTTCTCTGTCAATGAGTTCCACTCCGATATTGTACCGTTCGTTCCATGCTAACTGATTTCCCATATGTGTTTTCCTCCACCGTTGGAACAGCGGCTGAATGAACTGTTTCTATATATTATTCCGTATCTGCTAGAATGTGCGCTGTTTTTACTTTTTTCTACATTTTCGTCTAAAGGGCAGCGGTTAAGATGCGGACTGATCCGTTCACGTCAAAATTCAGGGAAATACTTTAGAGCGTGTTTGAAAATGCTTTCGGGGGGCCGGATGATCATATTTTCTTGAATTCCGGGCATCTTTTTTCAAATACCGTGTAGTATTCGAAACCGCATTCCCTTAAAACACCGGCGGCCCTGTCAAAGGAATCTCCGATATGCAGCGCGTCGTGGGAGTCGGAGCCCACGGTGATGATCTCGCCGCCCAGCTCGCGATAGCGTTTTAATATATCCGTGCAGGGATGGAAATCCCTCATTCCGCTTTTGATCCCGCCTGTATTCAGCTCGATGCCTTTCCCCTGATCCAGCAGTCTTTTCAGTATTTCATCCAGAATATCCTTATATTTTTCATAGGAGTAATATCGGTCCCTGTTGGGACCGTATCTGACCACATAATCCAGATGACCATAGACGTCGAAATTGGAAAATTTTTTAATATTTTCCAGAATGGATTCAAAATATTCCCGATAGGCCTCATCCTCGGAACGTCCCTCATGGAAGTCTGGATAGTAAGGGTCGCGCCCGCGGCATACATGGGAGGAACCGATGATAAAATCAAATGCATAGGATTTGGCATAGACCGCATTTTCCCGAAGAACTTCGGGCTGCAGTCCCAGTTCCACACCGAACAGCAGGCGGATACGGTCAGCATATTTTTCTTTCAATCGAGCCAGATCATACAGGTAGGGATCGGTGTTCAGCAGGAACATACCGGCCGGGGTGTCAGGTGACTCCGGGTAGTTGAAATCGTTGTGCTCCGTAAAGCACATATCAGTAAGTCCCTGAGCGATCCCCTGCAGGATCATTTCTTCCATGGGGGCACTGGAATCCCCCGAGTGGGAGGAGTGCAGATGGCAATCGGATGTAACAGGCATAATTTGTCTCCTTTCCGGTTAAACTTTAATTGTTCAGAGTCAGTGAACGATACCGTTCAAGTTTCGTCAATTGACTGGAATGAATTTTCATCTGCCGGGAGCTTTGGCCGGTAACAGCTCAGACAGATCACGGAACTGTTTCGACGATGCACACAAAATGAGTCCAAAACTCATTTTGGCGCTCGCAGGTCTCGCGAAATTGCATAGAAATGTGTTCCAAGGATACATTGCAATTATTGACTTCGTGGGGAGTATCCGAACTGTTACTTTAGCTGCCTGATGCCGCCGGCCGGCATTTACTCTATTGTATGCCGCCGCACCGTTTTCCGCCGTCTTGCAGACTGAAAATTCATTTTATGTCATTTTGTATACTTTGATCAGCCTGATTATAGCAGGTTTGAAAGTATTTTAAAAGAATTGCCAATAATTTTGATTTACATCTTGAATTATGGCAAGAAATTAGGTAAAATATGTTTGCTGATAAAATTTTGACAATCTGACAGGCTTTGGAAATTTATGAATATTGTTGAATAAGTTCCCGGCTTGTATCGCTTTTGCGGGATTGTCAGAAAATATAAAATTATATATTTTAGGAGGAGACTAAAATGGCAGTAAGAGTAGCAATTAATGGTTTCGGCCGTATCGGTCGTCTGGCATTCAGACAGATGTTTGATGCTGAGGGATACGAGGTAGTAGCTATCAACGATCTGACCAGCCCTGATATGCTGGCACATCTGTTGAAGTACGATACCGCTCAGGGCAGATACAAATATGCTGACAAGGTAGAGGCCGGCGAGGATTCCATTACTGTAAACGGCAAGAAGATCACCATCTACAAAGAGGCTGACGCTTCCAAGCTTCCCTGGGGTGAGCTGAAGGTTGACGTTGTTCTGGAGTGTACAGGCTTCTATACCTCCAAGGATAAGGCTTCTGCACATATCACGGCAGGCGCTCGCAAGGTTGTTATCTCTGCTCCTGCAGGAAACGATCTTCCTACCATTGTATACAATGTAAACCATGAGACATTGAAGCCCGAAGATACTGTTATTTCCGCAGCTTCCTGTACAACCAACTGTCTGGCACCCATGGCTAAGGCTCTGAATGAGTTGGCTCCCATCCAGTCCGGTATCATGACAACTGTTCACGCTTACACCGGTGATCAGATGATCCTTGACGGACCTCAGAGAAAGGGCGACAAGAGAAGAAGCCGTGCAGGCGCTCAGAACATTGTTCCCAACTCCACCGGCGCTGCAAAGGCGATCGGCTTGGTTATTCCCGAACTGAACGGCAAGCTCATCGGTTCCGCTCAGCGTGTTCCTACCCCCACCGGTTCTACCACCATTCTGGTAGCTGTTGTGAAGGGTGCCGTTACCAAGGAGCAGATCAATGACGCTATGAAGGCGGCACAGACCGAGTCCTATGGTTACAACACTGACGAGATCGTATCTTCCGATGTGATCGGTATGACCTATGGTTCCCTGTTCGATGCAACCCAGACCATGGTAGCTCCCATGGAAGACGGCAATACTCAGGTACAGGTTGTTTCCTGGTATGACAACGAGAACAGCTACACATCTCAGATGGTTCGCACGATCAAGTATTTCAGCGAGCTGGCATAAGGGTGTAAAGGTTTTCCGGGATGGTGCGTAAATACTTCTGCTCGGACATTGATCAGGGAAATCGTATGTGTACACTTGAAGAAAGTCAGGAGAGGCAGTCGGTTTACACAGAAGAAGTGTTAAGGCAGTCCTTCAGACAGCCGTTATGAGTAGTTCGCACCGGATATTTTGGAATGAACGGAAGTGTGGGGCGCTTTCTTCACACTATAAAACGAAGACCTATAGGGGTCCGGTCTGTTGGGCCGGGCCCTTTTTATAGAAAGAAAAGGAGACTGAAAAATGGGTTTGAACAAGAAATCTGTTGATGACATCAACGCAAAGGGAAAGAGAGTACTGGTGAGATGTGATTTCAACGTACCTTTAAAGAACGGCGAGATCACTGACGAGACACGTATTGTGGCTGCGCTTCCCACCATTCAGAAGCTGATAGATGACGGCGGCAAGGTGATCCTCTGCTCCCATCTGGGCAAGGTTAAGGAAGGTCCCAACGAGAAGGAGTCTCTTGCACCTGTGGCAAAGAGGTTGTCCGAGAAGCTTGGCAGGGAGGTCGTGTTCGTAGCTGATTACAGTGTTACCGGTGAGGCTGCCACCAAGGCGGTAGAGGCTATGCAGGAAGGCGATGTGGTATTGCTTCAGAATACCCGTTTCCGCGGCAAGGAGGAGACCAAGAACGGCGAGCAGTTCTCCAAAGAGCTGGCGGATCTGGCGGATTTGTATGTATGCGATGCTTTCGGTTCCTCTCACAGGGCTCATGCTTCCGTGGAAGGCGTTACCAAGTGCATCACCGCAAAGGGCGGCGAGAATGTAGTGGGATATCTGATGCAGAAGGAGATCAATTTCCTGGGCAATGCGGTGGAGAATCCCGTAAGGCCTTTTGTGGCTATTCTCGGCGGCGCTAAGGTTGCAGATAAGCTGAACGTTATCTCCAACCTGCTGGAGAAGTGCGATACCCTGATCATCGGCGGCGGTATGGCTTATACTTTCTTAAAGGCACAGGGATATG
>CAMWWF010000265.1 GCA_947177885.1 uncultured Lachnospiraceae bacterium | reverse complement strand
CGATGAAGCCGTGAGACAGGAGGAGAAAAACAGGCTGACCGCACGTTTTTTTCACCCCGTGATGAAAGAGGGGATCATTGTTTTTCCGGAGCCGGAGGAATGTACGATCCGCCGGATCCTGGCGGACCGTAAGCCGAAGAAATTTGATCTGAGTAAAGGGGATATGATTCCTGTGGGAGGAGGTGCTTTGGATGAGCTGGCTGAATGACTTATATCTGACCTATGAAGCCTGTAAGAGTGAAGCAGGTCTTGTCAGGGAGGATCAGCCCCTTCTGCTGCCCATAGCACATCTGACCCAGAATGCCCAACTGGACGTGGTTCTGGATGATGAAGGGAATTTCAACAGGGCTTACCGGGTGGATAAGAAAGAGGCGGTCACTGTCATCCCGGCAACGGAAGATTCCGGAAGCAGGAGCGGCAGTGCTGTGTTTCCGCATCCACTGGCGGATAAGCTGGAATATATCGCGGGAGATTATGGGGATTTTGTACCCGGCAGCAAAACGGAAAAGTATGAAAAATATATTGCGCAGCTGGAAGAATGGGCGCTTTCGGAGTACAGTCTGCCGCAGGTAGACTGTGTATATCAGTATCTGCGCAGGGGTAGCCTTATGCATGATCTGATGGATGCCGGAATGTTTGTTTTTGAAGACGGGAAGATACTTGCGGAAAAGCAGCAGGGGGTATCATTCGCGGACTGGTTTGTCCGGTTTTCGGTTGAGATGCCGGGGCAGGCGGAAAGCAGACTGTACTGTGACACACGGGTCTTTGAAAGCTACATACAGTTCTATTTGTCCCGGCAGGAACGAAAAGAGCTGTGCTATGTTACGGGTGAAATGGTTCCCTGTTCCGAAAAGCACCCGGCCAAGATCCGGCATACCGGCGATAAAGCAAAACTGATATCTTCCAACAATGCATCAGGTGTTCTGACCTTTAAGGGAAGATTTAATGAAAGCAGCCAGGTGGCGTCTGTGAGTTATGAAATATCCCAGAAGGCACATAATGCGCTGCGCTGGCTGATCGCAAAGCAGGCATGCCTGAGAGTGGGGGAACAGGTCTTTGTGGTCTGGTCTGTGGAAAATCCCGAAATGAATGATCCTTTTGCACAATTTTTCGGCGGGGATGCCAACAGCGCTTCTACCAATGAAGCATATGCAGCACAGGTCAGGAAAGCTGTCTGGGGAACGGGCAGGGAGCCGAAGATTGACGAGCATGTTATGGTAATGGGGGTGGAGGCTGCCACTACCGGCCGGCTGTCCATTCCCTTTTATCAGAAATACGGAGCGCAGCAATTTCTTCTAAATGTAGCAAAGTGGAAGGCGGAGGCCTGCTGGGTTATCAGGCCGAAAGACCGGGAAGCCGTCATCTGGTCGCCTTCCCTGACAGATATTGTGAAACTGGTGGCGGGAGATAAAAACGATAAGCTGAACAAGAGCATGCGGGAGCGAATGCTGCCCTGTATCGTGGAGGGCAGGAGACTGTCCTATGATGTGGTTTTGGCCGCGGTGAAGCAGGCCGTCAATCCCATGCATTATGAGAACTATTGGGATTGGCATAAAGCAGTGGCGATCACATGCGCCCTGTTGAGAAAATGGCAGATGGAGAGAGAGGACAGAAAGGAGGGACACCCTATGGGGTTAAATGAAAAGAGTGAGGACAGGAGCTATATTTTCGGGCAGCTTCTTGCCACGGCCGAAATGCTGGAGAGAAGCGCTTTGAGCATGGGAGGCGGAAAAGAGGCCGTAAGAAATACGGCGGCGGAAAAATATTTTGTCCGATTCCAGAGATATCCGGTGGAAACATGGAATACCATAAGGAATCAGCTGAATCCTTATGTGATGAAGCTTCGGGCGGCGGGCAGGGAGTATTATATTGACCGGATGGATCAGCTGACGGCGAGGCTGGAGCTTGTGAACAGGGACAAGCTGGAGCCTACATTTTTGCAGGGGTACAGCTGTCAGATCATGGAATATCGGGGATATTTTAAGAAAGAAGAGCATGCGGAAGAAGAGGGAGAAGCGCAGCCTTATTCTTAGAATTGTCAGATTCTGTCAGAGTGACTGATGACTCCTGGAAGAGGTGAGAAATTCCCAATAAGAAGTTGCTATACTCCTTATTGGAGATATGACAGGAGTGTGAGGAGAAGTTGATTATACCGGGTGCACAGACAGAAGCCAAATGCTGCAGGCGGAAACGGACATTAAAGACAGTGCTAAAACGTAGGTGAAAAGATACCATAGTGCAGAGTGTACAATACATAAAGAGCACATGGCAGAGCAGTTTTACCATATATGACAATTGAACAGGAGGTTAAGCATGAGCGAATTTACAAACAAGATTGATTTTGCGGTAGTATTCAGTGTAAAGAATGCAAATCCAAACGGGGATCCGTTAAACGGAAACAGACCAAGGGAAACCTATGACGGTTTCGGAGAGGTATCAGATGTATGCCTGAAGAGGAAAATGCGGAATCGCATGATAGATATGGGATATCCGGTATTTGTACAGTCGGATGACAAGAATGTTGATGGTATCAGAAGTCTCAGTGAGAGAGCGGGTGCTGCTCCTGAATTGAAAGAGGCGGGGAAAGATAAGGACAAATATGCGTCAGCCGCATGTAAAAAGTGGATGGATGTCAGAACTTTCGGACAGGTATTCGCCTTTAAGGGCAATGGTTCCGACGGCGTTTCGGTGGGCGTGAGAGGGCCTGTTTCCGTTCAGACTGCAGTCAGCGTCGTGCCCATCGATATTTCCTCCATGCAGATCACTAAGAGCGTCAACAGTGAACCCAGTGAAAAGAAATCATCTGACACTATGGGAATGAAGCATAGAGTGGATTTTGGAATGTATGTCACCTACGGCAGCATCAATCATCAGCTGGCAGAAAAGACAGGCTTTTCGGATGAGGATGCGGAGGTGATCAGGAAGATTCTGATATCACTTTTCGAAAATGACGCGTCTTCGGCAAGACCTGAGGGTAGTATGGAGGTATGTAAGGTTATTTGGTGGAAACATAATTCTTTTCTGGGACAGTATTCCTCCGCAAAGGTACATAGAAGCCTTCAGGTACGGAAGAAACCGGAGGTGGATATCCCCAAGAGTGTTGATGATTTTGAAATTACGGTAGAGGAAATGCCGGATTTAAAGGCTGAAATATATGATGGAATCTGAATACAGGGAAGAAGATTTTTTACAGCTTGCAGGGTTGCAGCATTTTAGTTTTTGCAGAAGACAGTGGGCGCTGATCCATATAGAACAGCAGTGGGTTGATAATGTGCTGACTGTAAAGGGAAATATTTTTCATGAGAAGGTGCATGACGGGTATTCCTCAGAGAAAAGGAAGGATATCATTATTTCCAGGGGAATGCCTGTACGTTCCAGGATGCTTGGCATAAGCGGTGAATGTGATGTGGTGGAATTCGTCCGGGCAGATACGGGGGTTACGCTGTCCGGGAGAGAGGGAAGGTATGTATTGTACCCGATTGAGTATAAGAGAGGCAGGTCAAAGATAACGGATGAAGACAGAATGCAGCTGACGGCGCAGGTGATATGCCTGGAGGAAATGTTCCTCACTGAAATACCGGCGGCGTACCTGTTCTACGGAGAGACACGAAGAAGAGAGCGTGTTGAGATCACGGAAGAGCTGAGAGCCGAGTGCAGGAGGCTGCTTCAGGAGATGCATCAATTCTATGAGAGAGGATATACCCCGAAGGTCAGGAAAACAAAAAAGTGTGAAGCGTGTTCGCTGAAAGAGATCTGTCTGCCTAAATTGGAAAAGAGAAAAAATGTTGCAGCCTATATTTCTGAGTACACGGAAAGTGACAATTGACAAAACGATGGATTGGAAGGGTGTATCCTGGCGAGGTGCCTGAGAAGGCCTTCTGCAGTATACGAATTGATTGTGTTGCTGCCGGTTGCACGGGGGAGAGACATGATTTGAGATGTTGTGTAGTGGCATAAGACGGATAAATCTGCATGGGGATCAGGATCTTAGTATGGAAGTTTGATTTGCGGAAAGGATGTGGAGGATTGAGGAAACTGCTGAATACACTATATATTACATCCCATGAGTACTATCTGTCACTGGATGGTGAGAATGTGGTTATAACACAGGGTAAAAAGGAAATCGGGCGGCTTCCATTACATAATCTGGAGGCTGTTGTAACCTGCGGATTTGCGGGAGCGAGTCCGGCTTTGATGGAAAAATGTGCTGCCAATAACATTTCCATGACATTTTTATCTTCAACGGGCAGATTCCGTGCAAAGGTAACCGGAAAGGCATATGGAAATATTTTGCTGCGGAGAACACAGTATCGAATGGCAGAGGATAAAAAGGCTGCTTTGGGGATTGCCGTAAGTTTTATGACAGGTAAAATATATAACGAGAGAAGTGTCATAAACAGAGCAGTAAGAGATTATGCGGAGAGACTGGACACGGAAAAGTTAATTCGGGTATCGGAACAATTGAGGGATATTCTTCAGGCGGTGAAGAAAGTTGAAACTATGGAAGCGCTTCGTGGTTATGAGGGTGAAGCGGCTGCAAGATATTTTTCGCAGTTTGATCAGTTGATATTACAGCAGAAAGAAGATTTTTCTTTTGACGTACGGAATAGACGACCGCCTCTTGATAAAGTAAATGCGTTGCTGTCCTTTACTTATTCTTTGCTGACAGGTATGTGTGTCGCGGCATTGGAAGCGGTGGGACTGGATCCGTAT
>CAMWWF010000264.1 GCA_947177885.1 uncultured Lachnospiraceae bacterium | reverse complement strand
ACCCCCTCCCCGCACCGCCACCCCCCTTTAAAAACGCCACCCCGCCCCCCCCCCACCCCCACCACAACAGCCAATCTCTCTTCTCTTCGGGTTCCGGCGCAGACGCATTGCCATTAAAAAAGTCTGCTCCCTCTCCTGCGAAGAGAAATGCTGCCTCCTGGATTCGATCCTTGCGCCCTTCGGATACGTTTATGAGCCAAAACAAGATATCATATCCACCCTGAATGACGCATGGCAGCGAAAGGCGGGGTACACCGCCCTGTTCGACCGGGCAGCTCTGGGTTTCCACATGGTCTTTGACGCCCTTCCGATCTATTTTAACTACCGGGGACGCACCTGGCTCATTGAATTCTGGAAAGGACAGTATGGCATCAATACCGGCGCTGAGGTCGGCATTTACTACGCAGACCGCATTTTAAAGAAAGAAGAATACGTCACAGCGCATTTTCAGGCGGTGGATGATCGCGACAGGCTGCATGTCTCCTACACCCTGCTCCACGGCTCACACCCTCTCGCCACTGTTTCGGGACTGACATGGTGGCTCACGGTCTTCTTCGTGGGTATGTTCAGCAGGCCTTCCCAGCTGGCCATGGATTGTGTCCTCTGCTTTCCGGATCCGGAAATGCAGAACTGCTTCACCGCCGCACTGCATCAGACGGCCCCCCGTGTGCGCTTTCACTGCCACGGCTGCAAGGTACACCTCTACTACGACGAAGGCTGTCCCCTCTCCCCTGTCTGTCCGACTGAGATATCCTGGTTCAGAAGGCTGCGGATCCGCTGGGCACAGCTCTGCAATCGCATATGCTGCCGTCTGTACCGCTTTATCACCAGACGCTTTGACTGTACCCTGAATAAAATTCTCTACCTTTATTTTCTGCTGCCTTTTGTCCTGCGCAGAATGTTTCGGCGCCTGAAAGGAGTCCTCCGCTCATGAGTTATGATTCCCGTCTTGACCGTGCTTTTCAGAACGCTCCCGTCCTGCCCCTGAATCACTGCTGTCGCTATTGCCTGATCAGCGACTGTCATCGGGGGGATGGCAGTTCCAATGATAATTTCCTGAAGAACCAGAATCTGTACTTTACAGCGCTGAAACACTACTATGCCAGCGGTTTCACTTATATAGAACTGGGAGACGGGGATGAACTGTGGGAGAACAGACGGATGAGCCAGATCATCGAAATACACAGCAATGTGTTCTGGCTCCTCTCCCTCTTCCATAAGCAGAACAGGCTTTATCTGCTCTATGGAAATCATGATATGGAAAAGAAAAAGCCCGGCTATTCCGGCCGGGTCTTTCAATCCTATTTCTGTACCGATACACAGTGTCATCAGGAGCTATTCCCTGATCTCGTCTTTCAGGAGGGACTGATCCTGGAAAACTGCCGCCATGATTACCGGCTGTACCTGACCCATGGGCATCAGGCAGACTTCTGGAACTCCACAGGCTGGCGCGTCACACGCTTTCTGGTGCGCTATCTGTGGAAACCTCTGGAACGCTTCGGCATTCTGGATCCTACCAACGCCGCCAAAAATTATACCCAAAAAGACCGTGTGGAACAGCGTCTCTCTGACTACGCTTCAAAAAAGGATATCTCCCTTGTCACAGGACACACACACCGGCCCAGACTGGACGCCAATGCCCCCCTTTATCTGAACACGGGAAGCTGCGTCCATCCCCGGTGTATCACCTGCATCGAAATCCAGGGAAACACCGCTTATCTGGTCAAATGGACATGTGACACCAGACGTGACAATACCCTCTATGTCAGTAGGGATGTGCTGGCTCAGATGATACTTTTTGAATAGCTCTGGCTCATGCCAGCCAGGTCAAAAATGTAATGTAAAACTACACCGAGGCATCTATGGTCCCGCCCTCCACCAGTGCAGCGGCATCTGCCGCAGGCATCTGCACCGGAATATCCGCTCCGCCTATTTCCAGTGCCACACCGCTGTCACTCGTGTATGACGCCGAACCGTCACCAATACTTCCCGTCCCACCGGAAGCAAGCTCCTGCTTTTCCTTAGCAAGCTGATCAAACAGGGCCTTCAGATACTTCATGTCAGCTTCCATGATCTCACGCATTTCTTTGGCCCTGTGTTTCTTTTTCATCAACTCCAGATCTGCGGGATCCATGTCATCTGCCGCCACACTGCCTACCGCTTCGGAAAGGTCCTCCAGATCTTCCGTCTCCTTCAGGGAATCCTCCAGTTCCTTCTGAGCATCCCGCATCAGCTTCTGGTATTCCCTTTTCAGCTTCTGGTACTCCCGCTTCAGCTTCCGAACATCTTCTTTTTCGGGATTTTCCGTGTTTCCACCGGCCACAAGCTCCTCTACTTCCTCGTTCTCCCGTTTGTCCTCCTGCTCCGCCTCACAGGGTCCTCCCTGTCTTTTTGCATTCTCTTCCTCCCGCAGGTGCTTCATCCGCTTTTTCGCCACACTTGCGATGGCTTCCGCATGCGTGATCGCCGCCCGCAGCTCCCGGTCATCGTATTCTCCGCCCTGCAATTTCCCCTTCAGCATTGCCACCCTGGCCCGTGCGCTGGTCAGCACACGGCCGGCGCTTCCGGAAGTCCTGGCCTGCATGATCCTCGTAGAAATATCTTTAAAATTATATTGCAGCTTCTTGAGCTTTTTAGGAGCTGATCTTGTGTAACTGATGGAACCGGCCGAGCTTCCGTCCGCATACCGCATTTCGATCCGTGTCCTTATCGTGTTACCCTTTTTCTCCACCGTCCGTGTACAGGATATCTTCGGGTAACCATTCATCCCTGCTTTTACCTTCATGCCGTCATCCTCCCTGATTCAGACAAATATTCCATAGTTCTGTGATGTCCCTTATGTCAACTGACCAAATCTTCTGAAAACGAAAAATATTGTCATTCACACTCCGGCAATCCCTTTTACATTACAGAACCCCTTCTGAGAATAATATCGGCATAAATATCTTGGTTTTTACACTTTCCACGCGGATTTTGATACATTTACCGCTCGTTTGGTTCCGGTTTGCAGCGGTTTTATGACAACACATTACTGCAGCAGCCTGTCCAGTTCATCCCGCCCGTTTTGATAGGAAGAATTCACTTCCCTGTACAGGCTCTGATAAAATGCTGCCGCGATATGCCGTCTTTCTTCGGCCATTTGGACTGCCTTTTCCGTATAAAAATTGGCGTATATATTTTCCAGCTTATATTTATACTCCTGAAAAAAAGAAGGCGCCGTGTCCTCCTCTCCGTTGGAGACTGTCCCGTCCGCCAGTACCGAATACAGCGGTTCTGAGACAATTCCCTTGTAGATCAGGGTTCTGGCAATCCCGATTGCTCCCGCCACATCTAATTTATCCGCATCAAACAGGATCTTTGCCTCCATACTCTGAGGCGGATCACTTTTTCTGTATCTGTGTGTCTGAATGCAATGCCTTACCTGCCGTGCATACTCTGTCTCAAATCCCTGTTCCGTCAAAAAGCGATACGCTTTTTCTGCCCCCACCATGGCGTGACACAGAGCAGGATTTTCAAATTGCTCCCGCCGTCCGATATCATGCAGCAGACAGGCTCCGATCAGAACATCATGATCTATATTACTCTCAGACTGCGCAATTTCCAGCGCGTTGTACAAGACACGATACACATGTTCCTTATCATGGGCGCTGTCATCCATACATGACAACATGAACTCTTCCAGCAAACAATATTTTTCTCTGTTCATAAATGATACCCCGAAAGGAAAGGCCGGTATAAAGCCATCGCTGGCCTTTCCCGGCCTTTCCGCTTACATATAGTTCCTTACACTGCCTATTATGCCGTCTGCGGCGGCACAAGCAATCCGTGTGAAGAATCGCAGGCGAACAAGTTCGCCTGCGATTCTTCAGTGTGAGATCTAGAACTTCTTCCCACACTTATACAATACCCTGAGCCGTCATAGCCTCAGCAACCTTCAGGAAGCCCGCGATATTAGCGCCTGCCACATAGTTGCCTTCCATGCCGTACTTCTTAGCTGCATCGTCCAGATTGTGGAATATATTTACCATGATACCCTGGAGCTTGGAATCAACCTCCTCGAAGGTCCAGGAAAGTCTCTCGCTGTTCTGGCTCATCTCCAGAGCGGAGGTAGCCACGCCGCCTGCGTTGGAAGCCTTTCCGGGGCAGAACAGAACGCCGTTCTTCTGGAAGTATTCGGTAGCGTCCATGGTGGTAGGCATGTTAGCGCCCTCTGCTACCGCAAAGCAGCCGTTGGCAACCAGCATCTTCGCATCCTCGATATCCAGTTCATTCTGGGTAGCGCAGGGAAGCGCGATATCGCACTTTACGCTCCATACGCCGTGCTCGCCGTTCTTCTTCTCATGATACTCTGCGCTGGGTCTTGCGGCAGCGTACTCTGACAGTCTCGCACGCTTTACTTCCTTTACTTCCTTCAGCAGAGCCACATCGATTCCTTCGGGATCATATACCCAGCCGGTGGAATCGGAACAGGTCACAGGCTTAGCACCCAGTTGCTGCGCCTTCTGGATCGCATAAATTGCCACATTGCCCGCACCGGATACTGCGATGGTCTTACCAGCGATATCCTTGCCGTTGCACTTTAACATTTCCGCTGTGAGATAAAGCAGACCGTAACCGGTAGCCTCTGTTCTCGCAAGAGAACCGCCATAGGAAAGTCCCTTACCGGTGAGGACACCTTCATACAGACCGGTCAGTCTCTTATACTGTCCGTACAGGA
>CAMWWF010000263.1 GCA_947177885.1 uncultured Lachnospiraceae bacterium | reverse complement strand
GTACTCATAAGTCTTGCGGCTTTTCACATGTCTGGGATGCCAGTCCGAGGGAACCTCCTCCGATCTCTGAATGCGTATATCCTCAGGCAGACGCTGATTCAACGCATAAGATATCTTCTTTCCCGGCATGGGATGAGCGGTGTCAAATACCGCCACATTTCCCATTGCATGCACTCCCGCGTCCGTCCTGCTGGCACCGATCACCTCGATCGGTTCTTCCAACAGTTCCGTCAGACATCTGTTCAATTCCGATTCTATTGTAATACCGTTATTCTGAATCTGCCACCCGTGATAATTGGTTCCGTCATAGGCAACCACAAGTCTGATCCGTTTTCTGTGTTCCATTCATTCTCCTCGTTCCTGATCCTTATTGACAGTTCGTTTTCTCCCAAGAACATTTACCGCTTTTTCCAGCCGTTCCCCTGCAAAATCCCAGCCCATTGCCGCCAGGGGAAGCATATAGATCACATAGGGGAAAACATATCTGGACATCGCTTCCCACAGCATGGTGAAAAGAAATCCTCCCAATATGATAACAAGCGGCAGATACCGGTAAAAAGGAATATTGCCCCCCAGCAAAAGGGATGCACAGTACAGCAGAAACCCCGCATAGAACAGAAATTGATACTGGTTCATCAGCTCCTTCATCTGCCCGGCATATTTTCCTTCCTCTGACACAATATCACTGACCAGATGATGCGGCTGCGGAATAAAAGTGCGATTTTCCATAAAACAATTCAGCGTCGGATCATTCCACTGCACCAGTAATTTCCCTTTATAAAAATCTTTGGCGCTCATACCTGCCCCCGCCAGAAACATTTTCACTCTGTCACGGATAAACTCCTTTGCCCGGATCCGGGTTACTTCCGCGTCATATCCGCTGTATGCATATAGCTCCGGTCCATAGCCATTATACATGCCGTATCCCAATTCTCCATATTCGTCCATTCCCATGGCAATCCATGCTTCCGGAGGTATCCCCTGATCCAATTCCGTTCCTGAAATTTTTTCATAGCAGGCAATGTTTATCCTGTCCGCCAGTACAACACTCAGAAACAGGAAAAAAGCATACAGGATGAGTGTAAAGTTCTTTCTCCGCACACTGTACAAAAGAGCCATAATGCCAAAAGCGATCAGCAATATGGGAAAATTTCCCCTCGCCATATTTCCGATTACCGCACTGGCCGCCATTGCCGCCCACGCACCCGCTTTCCCCCTTTTTATAAAGCAAAGCGCCGCCCATATGAACAGCATACCTGCCGTTACGGATATGATCTCGCCATACACATACGGAGTATATAAAAAGAGCGGAAAACAAAATATCATAAGGATAATATACCCGATCCCGGAACCTTTCGCCGCATCCAGTTCCATCAAAATCCGAACCCCTGCGTAAATGATGACGGGAACACACAGACAGTTGAAAAACTGGATCACGATATCATCCGTTGATCCGGATATAAAAAACAGAAAGCGGAACAGTGTGATCAGCCCAAAATGCTGCCTGTACATTCCCAGATATCCATTCGGCCGCAGATCCGAATAATCGTTGTTCCGCATTCGCTCCATACACTCCAGCACATATCGCGAATCGTTCTGTGCATAGAAATTACCCTCTGTCACCCAGATAAAACAGAAAAGCATGGTGCATACCATGACCGCACTCAGAAGCGGAGACAGGCCTTTCTCCCTGCAAACATCCTGTTTCACTCTCCGTGCGGTCAGCATTATGAACAGAAACAGTACTGCCGTCAACAGATGTAAAGCCGGGGAATCCCGGGTCTCCAGTATGGTCAGGCCAAAGAGTATCTCTTTCTGACGCATGGAATAACAGGTATTATAATATACCAGGAAAACAGCTATCGGTGTACATATCGCCAATAATGCATATTTTAATATTGTATTACAACGATATGCCGTTCCCCTCATATCCTTATCCTTCCCAAAACAATACTCACCACCAGATAAGCCAGAATACAGAGATATGCCGTTTTGTCCCGCTTCTGGTATATCAGCGGTTTCATCTTTGTCCTGCCTTCACCGCCGCGGTAGCATCTCGCCTCCATCGCCATGGCAAGATCGTTCGCACGGCGGAACGCGGAGATGAACAGGGGCACCAGCAGCGGGACAAGAGCCCTTGCACGCCTGATGAGATTGCCGCTCTCAAAGTCCGCCCCCCGCGCGATCTGTGCCTTCATGATCTTATCCGTCTCCTCCAGTAAGATGGGGATAAACCGCAGCGCAATGGACATCATCATGGCCACCTCATGCACCGGTACCCGGAATACCTTTAAGGGGCGCATTCCTCTTTCCATGCCATCTGTCAGATTGTTGGGCGTGGTAGTCAGCGTCATAATGGAGGAGCCGATCACCAGCATGATCAACCGCACCGCCATTGTAACCGCTGTCCGCAGCCCCTCTTTGGTGACCGTCAGCCTCCATACAGAGATCAGGGTCTCTCCCGGAGTCAGGAACAGGTTAAATACCACCGTAATGAGCAGCAGAAAAAGTATGGCCTTCATCCCCTTCACCATGAACTTAAAGGGCACATGGGAAAGCTTGATCACCATTGCCAGAAAGACGGTAGCGATGAGATAACCTATAAAATTGCGGAAAAAGAATAAAGAAATAATGTACAGCAGTGTTCCGGCAAGCTTCACTCTGGGATCCAGCCTGTGAAGCACCGAGTCTGTCTGATAATATTGTCCTAATGTAATATCTCTGAGCATTTTTCTTCCCTATACTTGCAACTGTTCTTTGCTGAAAAACATTTTTTGTGACCTTTCCCTCCAGGCAATGCCCCCGGTTCTGTCGGACAATTGCTACCTTTTTAAAGCCATTTCCACCGTATCAGCCGCCTCTTCGATCGTGGTGGCATTCAGATCCACATCCAATCCTCTTCTCTTGAGTTCATGCAGAATATAAGTCACCTGGGGCGCCGCAAGTCCCACCTCTTCCAGTTCCCTGTAATGGCTGAACACTCTCTTGGGAACATCATCATACAGGATACTTCCCCTGTTCATAACAATGATGCGGTCCACATATTCCGCCACATCCTCCATACTGTGGGACACCAGCAGGATTGTCATTCCCGTTTCTGTCTGCAGTCCCTTGATCTGCTGCAGGATCTCATTCCTGCCCCTGGGATCCAGTCCCGCCGTAGGCTCATCCAGGATCAGCACCTCCGGTTCCATGGCAAGCACTCCCGCAATGGCCACCCTCCGCTTCTGTCCGCCGGACAGTTCAAAGGGCGACTGGTAAAACAGTTCATCCGGAAGTCCCACCTTCCGGAGCGCATCATAGGCGCGAAGCTCTGCCTCCTTCTTGCTCAATCCCAGATTTTTAGGGCCGAAGCAGACATCGGAGAACACGTCTATCTCAAACAACTGATGCTCCGGATACTGGAACACCAGTCCCACCCTGCTGCGCAGCTTCTTCCGGTCGAAATCCCTGTCATCAATATCTTCCCCGTTAAAGTACACATGCCCCGAGCTTGCCCTGATCAGACCGTTCAAATGCTGCATCAGAGTGGATTTGCCCGATCCGGTGTGCCCGATGATCCCCACAAACTGACCGTCCGGTATGGTCAGACAGATATCGTCCAACGCCTTGACGGCAAGGGGAGTATCTTCGCCATATATATAGTTTACATGATCCAAAATAAGCGACATGGCTTATAAACTCCTTATCCAAAAATCCAGTTCTGATCCTTCCGCGCCGGAGTACCGGATATCAATGAGACAACACACCGGCGCTCTGCGTCAAAACCACAATTCTACGCCTTTTGCCGCTCCAATGCGTCCGCAAGCTCCCCGATGGTCAAAATACCATTCGGCAGGGCAATGCCTCGCTTTTGCAGCTCATGGGCAAGGAGTGTCACCTGGGGCACGTCCAGACGCAGTTCCTGAAGCCTCTCCACCTGGGAGAAAATCTGCCTGGGCGTTCCCTCCATGGCTATCCTGCCTTTGTCCATGACAAAGACCCTGTCCGCATGGATGATCTCTTCCATATAATGAGTGATCAGGATGACCGTAACCCCTTCCACCTGGTTCAAACCTCTCACGGCACGGATCACTTCCTTCCGTCCGTTGGGATCCAGCATGGCGGTAGGTTCATCCAGCACAATGCATTTGGGGTGCATGGCGAACACTCCGGCAATTGACACCCTCTGCTTCTGTCCGCCGGAAAGCTTATTGGGAGAATACTTGCGATAGGCATACATGCCCACCGCCTTCAGGCTCTCCTCCACGCGCTCCCATATCTCTTTGGTGGGAATCCCCATATTTTCAGGGCCGAAACCCACATCCTCCTCCACCACCTGGCCGATGATCTGGTTATCGGGATTCTGGAATACCATGCCCGCCGCCTGGCGGATCTCCCACACATTGTCCTCCCGGGCAGTGTCCATGCCATCCACCCAGACAGTACCCTCCGAAGGTGTTAGTATGGCATTGATATGTTTGGCAAGGGTGGATTTTCCGGAACCGTTATGGCCCAGAATGGCAATGAACTGTCCCTGCTCAATATCCAGACTGACGTGATCCACCGCTGTTGTGATTCCCTCCACATTGCCTTCCTCGTCACGCCGAATATACTCATATACAACTTCCTGTGTCTTTACAATACCCATAATATGTCATTTCCTTTTACGCTCTGCTCCTATTATATTAAATACGGCGGGGAATTACAAGTAAAACAACATGGTCACCACAGTTACCCGTCCCG
>CAMWWF010000262.1 GCA_947177885.1 uncultured Lachnospiraceae bacterium | reverse complement strand
GCGCAACATTGGTATCCGCATCCGTATATTTTACAACATAGTCCACCTCAGCGGCGAAAATATCAACTTTACTGTCAGCCGCCGCGCTTCCCTGAGCCAGAAGCGCTTCATCCAGCTTATTCTGGTATACGCCGTCCTGGTTGGGATTGATGATCCAGTTGATGACCGTTCCATCGATCAGGGTAGATGTGGTACCATCCTCAGATGTCTCCGCAATCTCCGGATAAACCGCCGTGATCCGGTTACGGAGCTCATCATTGAAGCTGTAGATGTTGATCACCGCCCCCTCACCGGAGTCCGGATCTACCGACCCGCTGGTCTGTGAGCCGGAAGGGTTCCGGCTTCCGCAGCCTGCCAGTGTACCTGCCGCTACCGCTGCTGTCAATAAGATACCGACAATTTTCTTTTTCATAGAAAAACCTCCTTTAACGCATTTCTGCTATAATGTTTTATTTCCTTACAGGATATATTATATCTTACTTACCATTCTCCGATATATCAGATAAACACAAAAAATATCAAAATCTTGTCATCATATTGGTCAAGAGATATACATTTCGATCTCCGTCTGCTCTGTGAGCAGTTCGGCAGGAATATAATCATCTTTCACAGGAACGCCGTTCACTGTAAGCTTCTGAAAGCCCGATTCCGCATGCCCCGGATTATGGACCATAATATGCAGATGACATCCCCTGAAATCCTTGTCTATCTCAAAGCCGTCCCATTCCTTTGGTATGGAGGGCGCTATTTTCAATCCGCCAAAATCAGGGCGCATACCAAGGATCCCCTCAACACAGCCTACCATAACCGTGGATGCCGTACCCGTCAGCCAGTGCACATGGGAACGTCCGAAATGGGGACTGGCCTTGCCTTCTGTAAACTGTCCGTAACAGTAAGGCTCCAGCCTGCGGATCTCAGCCCTGTCATTCTGGGCAGCCGGTGCATTTTCCTTAAAATATGTAAATGCCCTCTCGCCGTGTCCCCGAAGCGCCTCCGCAAGAATGATCCAGCCCTGTGACTGTGAGAAGATACCGGCATTTTCCTTGACACCGGCATTATATATGACTGCCAGCGCACCCTCAAAGGCGTCAAGATGATATGGCGGATCCATGAGAACCGCACCGTATTCCGTGTTCAGCCTCTCATACACCGTGTCAAGCGCCCTGTCCGCCTGTTCATCTGCGGCAAGTCCGCTGATAACCGCCCAGCTCTGGGGATTCAGCCACATATTGGCCTCTTGATCCGTTCTCCTGCCAATGATCTCTCCCTTTTCCGTATATCCCCTGATAAATCTGTCTCCATCCCAGCAAAGCTCCTGTATCAGTTCACCCAGCTTCTTTTGTTTTTCATCCAGGAACGCAATGTATTCATCATCCTTCTTATACTCTGCGAATTTTCTGAGGATCGTCATTGCATAGTAATACTGAAACGCCACAAAGGAGGATTCCCCGTCCTTTCCCAGTCTCAGACAGTCATTCCAGTCGGCGTAAAGTCCTGCCGGCATGCCGTGGGGCCCCAAATGATCCATGGAGAAGCGGATCGCACGTTTTAGGTGTTCATAAACAGTTCCCTCTCCCGTATTGGCAAAGGGGATCACCTCGTCAATAAATGCAGGATTCCCTGATTCCGATACATATTTATATATTGTGGGGAACAGCCACAGCGCATCGTCCGCCCTGTATGCCGGATGCCCTGTCTCCTGTACATAGGATGCGTCATCCGGCGTATCCTCATGTCCCGGATCATGTGTAAACTTGACAAGGGGGAGTCCGCCCCCGTTGTCAGCCTGAGCCGATAACATAAAGCGGATTTTTTCAGCTGCCATCTCGGGCGCCAGATGAATGATACCCTGTATATCCTGCACCGTATCGCGATAACCATACCCGTTCCGAAGGCCGCAATAGATAAAGGAAGCAGCGCGGGACCAGATAAAGGTCATAAAGCAATTGTAGGCATTCCATGTATTGATCATTGTATTGAATGACGCATCCGGCGTCCTCACCTGAAAATGGGACAGCTTTTCGTGCCAGTAGGCAGTTATTTCACTCAGTTCCCCTGCACAGGTTTCCGAAGGCTCCTGATAAGCTGCGAGTATCCGGTCCGCTTCATCTCTGTACTTCATTCCCAGAATGAACGCGATCTCCCTTGTCTCTCCCGGCTGAAGTGTAAGAGCTGCCGTGAGCGCTCCGCACCCGTTTTCATTGTAGCCCGGCTCATTTCCCAGGTCTCCGTTTATGACTCCTGCCGGATTTCCGTATCCGTGATAACGTCCGATGAACTTCTCCCTGTCACCGCAATAGGAGGCTGGCTTTTCCCCGGCCAGCGCGAAGAAACGGTCAATGGCAAGCTTATTGTCAACCTCCTCCCCCTCTTCCAGACCATCCAGATTGCCGTGTATCGTCTGACGGATTCGGTCCCCTTCAAAGGAAGTTCTTGTAATAAACAGGGAATACTGGAGGTTCACCTGATCCTGTTCATAATTATTATTGTTTGTAAATTCAGCGTATCCTGTAATATTCAGGCTCCTTGCTGACCCGGAATTATTTGTTACTCTCAGATCCCACACCTCATGGGATTTTCCCAACGGCACATAGTACAGAGCCTCCGTATGGATGCCGCTGTAATCCGCTTCCATCCTTGTATACCCTGTCCCGTGGCAGCATCTGCTCCGGTATGCAGCCAGATCCTTTCCCACAGGCTGCCAGGATGCAGACCAGTAATCTCCGCTGTCATTGTCGCGGAGATAGATGTAACGTCCCGGCTGGTCGAAGCCGTTAAACACGTAACGCAGGATCCTGCCGTTTGCTCCCGACCTGGCAAAACTGTAACCGCCCGCATTGTTGGAGATGATCGCACCATATTCAGGAGAACCCAGGTAATTGGCCCATGGTGCGGGCGTATCGGGTCTTGTGATCACATATTCTCTTTTCTCGTCATCAAAATAACCATATTGCATTCTGCATATCCTCCTGTTTCCATTCCCGCAGACGGGAGCCTTCTCCCATTCCCCGGGAAAGCATTTTTCATACACGCTCTAATATCGCTTCGATCACGTGAACGGTATCATCCAGCGTATCTATAAATCCTCTGTCCAGATATGCCCTGTCTTCCCGGATCTCCAGCTCCCTTCTCCCGCACTCTGCTTTCGCGATCCTGTACACTTCCGGTGAGAGCTTATGGGGATTATGGTATCTGATCAGAAACGTCTTTTTCAGGAAATTGAGCCTGATGCACGCATTTCCGTGTGCGTCAAACTGTTCCGGAAGCAGCTTTGGCGCAAGCGTCAGATTTCCAAGCTCACCTCTGACGCCATACACTTCGGTGATCATGGTCAGCATAAACCAGCTTGCAGCGCCTGTCAGATAATGGTACATTCCCCGTCCGTCCGCGTCAAAATACTCGGGTATTCCCGGATAGATCCTGCTTGTCTCAAAATCCATTGCCGCTGACAACAGCGAATCAAGCGCCTTATAGCCCTCTTTCACAAAACCCTGTCTGTATAAAGCATTTGCATACATTACCGTCATATGGGAAAATACAGCGCCATTCTCTTTCTCGCCATATGCAAAGCCAAACATTCTGCCAAGGTCAAATTTGTCTTCGTCGAATCTGGTATTGATCCGATATCCTCCGGCTTCCTCCCTGTACAGGTATCTGTCGGCGCTTTTGCAGATCTTCTCTGTCATTTCCCTGTCGGCTGTACCGCTCATAATGGAAAACACCTGGCTTGTAAGTATCATACGCACATTATCGCCGCACAGACCTTCCACCTGATTTCCGCTGTTGTCATAATATCCGTTGAACCATCCGTTTCCTTCCCTGTCCGTCACCCATTCATTCTGCCGGATGTGGCCCCTCACCCAGTCTGCCTTTTCTCTGAGGTTCCGCACCAGCTCCGCAACGGATACCGGAGCCGTCCTGCCGGAAATATTGTGTGTACAGGTGGCCGCATATTGATCCAATATGCTCTTCTTCCACTGAGGTTCCTTATATTTGCAGGCGTCTCCCGTGAGAAGGATCCCTATCTCCTCTGCCAGCTCCACTTCCTTCTTTTGGGTAATTCTTTCATACTTCTCAAGATAATCTGCCAGTTCCCCAAGATTATAGGCATATGCACATGTAAACGCCACGCTCTCTCCCCTGTCCGGCGCCATGTCGAGGGCATCGTTCCAGTCGGCATTGCGGAGCCGGATATGATTGTGTTCGCCCACCTCATAGAATGCACATAGCTGCTGCAGCAGAATATGTTCCAGAATGCTTCCCTGATAGACTTCATTCTCCGCCGTCTTCTGCCGTGTACCGTAATCTGCGCTCCACTCACTGTCCACAGCCATTCCCCGCTGTACCTGGCCGTCTTTGAAATAGGGCACTTTTTCGCTCAGGATCCCAATATCACCTGTCTGATCCATATAGAGCTTTGTAGTGAGGAAAGGCCAGAAGCCATGATCCATCCAGACACGTGTAATGCTGTTCCTGTCCGCCTTAAACTCTCCCGGATCCTCACCGATAATGGTGGCGTTGGTTCCGTCCATTCTGACGCCGCCGTAATTGTCAATGATCATCTGCCGCACATTGTCCGGATTCATGAAAAGCAGCGCCAGACAATCCTGCCAGAGATCCCTCCACCCTCTTCCGCCTTTTCCATAGTCATGATGCGGGAGGAAGGAACAGCCATATAATCTCCTCAGTATCGGCTGGAAGCATATCCATCTGAGTTAACTGTCCACTTCCCT
>CAMWWF010000261.1 GCA_947177885.1 uncultured Lachnospiraceae bacterium | reverse complement strand
TCATAGGACACCTCTCCGCCCGTCAATCGCGGGCTTTCCCTTTATCGCAAACTGTTTTCAGCCGAATATCCGCCTTTCGCAGCTTATTGTCCAAGAGTGATGGCAGCGCCCTCTTTAATCTGCTCGTCAGCATTTGTGGCAAATGTGCTGACAGGTGTTCCTTCAATCAGGCCGCTGTGAATGGTCCAGTTTGCATCCCAGTATTTCTCAATACCGATGGGCGAAAACTTGATATGCTCCTTCAGCGTATTCATCAGATCAACCTGATCCTGTCCGTATTTCTCAACCTGATCCTTGCTATCAAACTCATGCTGCAGCTCATATGCCATTCTGATGAATACAGCCGCGCCTTCGGGGTTCTTGCTGGTCACGGGGATGGAGAAGCCTGTGAGAGCGCCTCCGCAGTCATATTTCTGTCCGGAAGGACCTGTAGGCATGGGGGCCCAGCCAATCTCATAGTCGCATTCATATGCGGTCAGTGCCGCAAAACCATATTCGCAGGTCATTGCCAGCTTGCCGCTCTTGAAATCGCTGACGAATTTGTCCCCATCGGGAATCATTATGAATTTATCCGTGGTATAAGCGTTCTGCAGGAAGGTAAACGTTTCCGTTGCCTGAGAAGTCAAGTAATTGCTTGCAACCCCCCCGTCGCCGGAAGTATAGTTGATGCTCGGAATACCGTTTGTCGCCAGCATCTGTGTATAAATGCCGTCCCACCAGCCAAAGCCGTAGATGTCGTTAACGCCGTCTCCGTCCGTATCTCCAGTCATCTGCAGGCCAATGTCACGGAAGGTATCCCAGGTCCAATTCCCTTCTTCGAAATATTCCATGGGCGTCTTTATGCCCATCTGGCCAAACAACGTCTTGTTGTAGCTGATAACCACGGGAGAAGCGCTTGCTCCTACAGCATAAGGCACTCCGCCGAAGGTAAACGCCTGTGTAATGCTGTCATACCAGAAATCGTCGTTGATGTCCACGTACTGCGAAATATCCTGCATTACTTTCTTGGCGCCATAGGTAGGATAATTCTGGTCATGAGCCTGCGCCAGGTCGCACGTCTCGCCGGCATTGACCTTGCCGATCACCGTGGACTGCTGCTCGCCCCAGCCTACGCCGATGATCTCTACGGTTCCGCCGTACTTTTCTTCAAAGGCTTCCTTGGTGGACCATACCAGGTTAAAGGCTTCCTTTCCCTCCGCCTTTCTGTCCTCCTTTTCCTTGTTCCATGCTTCCTCCGTCATATCCCACACGATGACGAGATCGGCGTTCTCCAGAGTCTCCGGCAGTGTGCTTGCTGTTCCCTGGGCATCGTCCCCCGCTTCCGAGCCTTCGCTGCTGCTCTGAGCCCCTTCTCCCTCATTCCCTGAAGGGGTACTGTTATTGCTTCCGGGATCCTTATCCCCGTCCCCGCCGCAGGCCGCCAGGGACAATGTGCATACGATTGCCATCACTGTTGCTAAAATCTTCTTTTTCATTTTTACCTCTCCTCTTTTTTTATTTAATGCCTATATGTTCTATGCTGTCAGCAAGCTTCCTCTGGGTCACTATGTACAGCAAAAACATCGGAAGTATTACCAGCAGACATCCCGCCTGGATCCTTGTCTGTACCCTAATGGGATCGAATTCCGTCTGTCCGCCTATCACCGCAGCCAGATCCATTCTCAGGGAAGACAGAGCTACGATCAACGTTCTCTTGTCAGTTCCCAGGAGCTGCTTGGACAAATAATAATCATTGAAATGCCATACAAACGAGAACAGAAACACTGTTACAATCGCATTCTTGGCATTGGGCAGCATAATGTGTGTAAAAGTTCTCAGGGGACCGCTGCCGTCCACATAAGCGGATTCTTCCAGCGCAGCTGACATGCCCTCAAAAAACTGCCTGAATATATAGATATACAGCCCGGATCGAATCCCTGCGCCCAGGGCCGAGGGAATGAAGAACGCCAGATTGTTTCCAATCAGATTGATCATTGTCTCACTGCCCGTGATCCCGGAAAACAGCGTCATGATTCCCAGCGGGTCGAAATATCTCATATTCATGTAATATGGCAGAATGATCGTCTGGGTAGGCACGATCAGGGTCAGAATCACGCAGACAAAGAATACGTTCTTCAGGGGAAATTTAAATCTCGCAAACCCATATCCGGCCAACGCGCAGGAAGCCACGTCCAGCAGCGCACAGCCTAACCCGATGCCAAGGCTCCTCAGCAGGGCATCCATGTATTTCATGGTCTTGAATGCGTCTGTAAAGCCTGTGGCGGAAAAATGCTTCGGTATCCATATGACGCTTGGGTCATAGGAATCTATGGGAGCTTTGATGGAAGCGCTTATCATGTAGAGAACCGGATAAAGCAGCTGGTACGACAGCAGAATCAAAATGGCGTACCGCGCGATCGGGCCGATCCACTTCCCTGTCTTAAAGCGGTAAATGAAGCTTTCTTTTATATGCTGCATTTTATTCATCTTTCTACCTCCCTATTTAATCATCCGCCTGTACGATAAAACGTTTCATGACCAGATATACAATGACCAGAACCACTCCTATCATAAGGAAATACAAAATGGACAGGGCGCTGGAATACCCGAAGCGCATATTATTAAATGCCATATTGTAAATCATCTTGATGATGGTATTCCCGAAGTCCGAGAATATGTCAATGACGCTGTACACAATATTCAGCAGGATCATGGGTGTCAGCATGGGCAGCGTAATCTTGAAGAACTGCTCCAGGGCATTTGCGCCTTCTATATCCGCGGCCTCATAAACATAAGACGGAATATTATGCAGTCCTGCCAGGAAAAGCAATATCTGTACACCGGAACGCCATGTCAGATCGAATATCCTGCTGATGACATTGTTAATGAATCCAATGATATCCTGGGATAATCCCATCGCTGCAAACAGACTGTTAAGTCCGCCTCCCGAGAACAGATACGCAGTCTCGGCACCCTTCACCCCGGTGGAGAATACATCCGTTTTCAGAATATCCATCAACACTCCCGAGCCGATGATAACAGGCAGAAAAGCGATTGCACGCATTGTGGTCCGTCCCACATATTCTTTCTTCAGCAGCAGGGCAAAACAGATACTGTACACCAGAATCAGGGGCACGGTCACCAGATCCTTCAGGGAACCGGTGCACTGGATCAGGAATTCCGTATCCCGAAACAACGCATAGGAGAAATTATATGTGCCTATCCATTCCCCTGCCATACCTTCCGGCGCGGGTGACAGATCCTTAAACGCATAGAGACAGGATTGTACAAAGGGGACTGCAAAAAAGAGAAGGAATCCCACCAGCCAGGGCGTTATGAACAGGAAACCGTAAATCTTCTTTTTCTGATAATACGGAATCATCTTTTTCATATTTACTTATCTCCTTTCCGAACGAATCCACAGGCCGGAATCGTAACCTGATCCACAGCGGCATCCTCCTGTCCATAGTTCACATAGACAGTCTCACCGTTTTCAAAGGTAGTGGCGTAAACCTCCGCACTCAGCCTTTCATGGCTGACAATCCTCTGTCCGAGCACATCATCAAGAGACTTCAGCTCTGTGAGGACATCTTTTATCTCCTGTTCCCAATCCGCCCAGCAGAGAGAAAAATATTTCTGGTAATCCGTATCCTGTAGGGCATCTCTCTGTGCCGTCATAAGCTGGAAGGTAGGACTGACGCCGTACTCCACGGTTTTTAAGAGCATTTCTCTCATATTACCGCTTTCGTTTATGGGAGTACTGTACAGAGCTGCGGATCCTCCTACTACCATCTCATAGAACGGAACCGTTTCATCCTCCACATCAAACTGGCTGGAAAATACGGGAACATCCGTAATCACATCCGCATAGGGGAACGCATAGGCATAGGCTCCCTGGAGCAGCAGGCTTTCCGTGGAACCGGCCGCCATCTCCAACGACCTCTCCCAGCAGTCTCCTGTCTCATTATCGGAAATGCTCTCCGACCTGTAGTCGGCATACATCATACCGGGAATCCCGGTCAGCCCCAGGCTTTTTACATGCTTCTTTCCTGCGCTTTCCAGAAGGGAAGCAATGATTTTTTCCTCGTACCTGGGGGAAACCAGATAATAGGGCTTCATTCCCGAATCTCTGCTTCCTGAGGTAAGCATATAGTCATACTGGGCCGAGGCCGACTTTGACACATTTCTGACTCCCTGATAATCCCGATATCCGTTTCCCGACTTCCGGATTGTTACCGTATCATATATGGGATAGAATGCTATTCCTGCTTCCTTCAGGGCCTCCGCCATTCTGTTATACCCTTTTTCTCCTCCCAATGCCCCATCATAGGTAAGCTTTGTGGGCATCTTGCTCATGGAGCCGCCCTTTTCCAGATAACGCATATTGACCTGGAAGGAATTCCCCGCTTCCTGCTGCAGCTCCAATACGGTGTCCTTTAATTCCTCAAAAGAGGTCAGCTTCTTGACGGCACGATAGGGAATTCCCAGAAAGGTTTTGTTTACCTCAACCCCGCCCAGGAATGTGAGATTCATATTCTTCTGTTCCTCTGCGGTCTGCTGCATTCCCTTCTCTTCGATCAGATACCGGCGATAACGTGAAGCCATTCCGTTGTATCCTGAATTCTCCGCCAGGAAGAAATAAGATACTTCATAGTAAGGGAACTGCTTATGCTGCTGCGACAGCATGACCACCGACTCTTCGTTATCACTGCCGGATAAAAGCGTATTGTTCTCGCTTTGTATAAACAATGCATTGGTGTATAC
>CAMWWF010000260.1 GCA_947177885.1 uncultured Lachnospiraceae bacterium | reverse complement strand
CGTATAGCATTTCCAACACAGACTGCGGAGTAAAAACAGATAGCAGTCTTGTTTGAGTTCGCTTTTTCTATGATGTTTTTCATCCTCAGGATCATCACTTTAAATCCATCTTTACTTCCGTCACGAATAATGTTATTTTTTATATCCCAATCGCACAGCTGGAAAAAATTTCGGAGAAGAGCATTTCAAAAAAATGATTGCCTGATCATCCAATCTGTTATATACTAAAGTGGATTACAGATCTGCCCGTCTCGGAACGGCTGCAGACCGTAAGGAACTGTTAAGAAATAACTTTGCATTTGGCGCAGAATGAGTTTCCGGCTGCAAGGCGGAGGAAGGAGTCGTAGCGGGCTGCGACGACTGACAACAACGCGGCAGATGGGAACTCAGGCAAGACAAATGTGAATATTTATTTTTGAACAGTTCCTAAGTATTATGAACATAAGGATGGTACAGTAGACATGACATTATTGGAAGAGTGGAGATCAGTCGCATACAACGAGAATACACCGCAGAATGAGCTGCAGAAGCTGTGGGCGGCTTATTTCCAACAGGAGAAGGACATTTATGCCCAGCTGCTGAAGAACCCCGACGAGGTAGTGGCGGGAACCGTGAAGGAGCTGGCGGACAAGTATGGTGTGACGGTTATGACTATGACCGGCTTTCTGGACGGCATCAATGACTGTCTGAAAGAGAAGAACCCTATTGAAGAGATGGATGAGAACACACAGGTAAATCTGGGCTTCGATAAGGCGCTGCTGTATAAGGGCATGGTGGCGGCTGAGGCTGACTGGCTGTATAATCTGGAAGAGTGGAACGATATTTTCGATGAGGATACCAGAAAGGCGCTGTATAAAGAGCAGAAGTCCTCTACCACTATTGTAAAGGATGCCAAGATATATCCGAATGATCCCTGTCCTTGCGGAAGCGGCAAGAAGTACAAGAAATGCTGCGGTAAAAAATAGGTTGATGTGAATGGTAAGGACTCTTTTTGCGTAAAAGGGTCCTTTTCAGATTATGTGATTGTCCGTGACAAATTGCAGAAAACAGTAATTGAACAGGAGGGCGGCGTAATGAAACTGCTGAAACAATTAAAATGGGATACTCTGCTCATGGGAGTGCTTTATATCCTGTTGGGCATTGTTGCGCTGGTGATACCCGAGACCATGGAGAGAATGCTGGGGTTTCTGATCGGCGTGGTGCTGATCATCGCCGGAGCGGTATCCATGATAAGTTATCTGCTTCGGGATGCCCACCAGAATTATTACCACAATGATTTTCTGCATGGGCTTCTGGGAATCCTGCTGGGCATTGTAGTGCTGTATAAAGTGGATATCATCATCTCCCTGATCCCCTTTCTTCTCGGAACACTGGTTCTGGTCAGCGGGCTGAGCAAGCTGCAGGATGTGATCGATCTGAAGAGACTGGAATACGGGAACTGGATCTTCATGCTGGTGCTGGCACTGATCAATGTCGTGCTGGGGCTGGTGCTGATCTTCAATCCCATGGCGATAGCTAATCTGCTGTTCCGCCTGTTGGGAGTGGGACTGATCTTCAGCGGTATCACAGACTGTGTTACCACGATCTATTTTGCAGGAAAGATTCGTGACTATTTTGCGGAAATGAATGCCATCGACAGTACCTTTGTGGAGATCGTGGACGACGGAAAAGGCGGAAAGGCAAAGGCGGGATCCGCATCGGCGAAAGAGGAAGACGCAACATCAAAGGCGGGAGCCGCATCGGCGAAAGCGGATGGAGCGGCATCAAAGGCGGGAGCCGCATCGGTGAAAGCGGATGATGCAGCATCAAAAGAGGAATCCCAAAAGCAAACACTGTAAGGCGGAGACCGCGAAAGTGGATGCGGTACGTTCACAGACGGATGTGACGGACCTGAAGGTTTTCAGGGTGGTGTACAGATGTGGCTGCTGCGGAAAACACCGGGGCAGGAAGCACAGAGACAAAGGAGTAGACTCGTGAATATTGCATTATTTTTACAGCCTAAGGCAGAAGTGACATACTTAAGAGATGATATGACATTGCGGCAGGGATTGGAAAAGCTCCACAGAAGCGGCTATACGGCTGTCCCGGTGATCGATGCGGAGGACCGGTATGTGGGTGTCTGCAGCGAAGGAGATTTCCTCTGGAATATTCTGGAGAGAAATGAGAATCCGGAGGACATAACCTTGAAGCGTCTGGAACATATGGCGGTGCGGGATATCCTGCAGGGCGGGAAAGTCAGGGCGGCATGTATCGACACTGCCATGGAGACACTTATCGAACAGGCAAAGAAACAGAATTTTGTTCCTGTTGTGGATGACAGAAATGTGTTTATCGGTATCGTTACCAGAAGTGATATCATAAAATATTTCGTAGCACACAGCAAAAAATAGTGTTATACTTATAATCAGACCAATTTATACCCATAAACGCAAATAATTGCCGTCTGCACAGTATAACGAGTGAACGCATCGGTAATCCGGAGCTGAAAGCGGCAATTAAATGCGTTCACGGGTATAACCGTGCGGGGCAGCCCCCCGGCTTTGCTCCGGGCGGTGATAAACGAATACAAAAGCGAGGTAAGCGAAATGAAGAAACTGGAAGAATATGTAGTCAGCATCCCTGATTTCCCGGAACCGGGCATTATTTTCCGTGATGTGACCAGCGTCCTGCAGGATGCGGAGGGTCTGCAGCTGGCTGTAGACACCATGCAGGAAAAGATTAAGGATCTGGATTATGATGTGGTGGCAGGCCCCGAGTCCAGAGGGTTTATATTCGGAACACCGATTGCTTATAATAATAAAAAGCCCTTTGTGCTGATCCGCAAGGCGGGCAAGCTTCCCAGAGAGACCGTATCGGTTTCCTATGATCTGGAATACGGCAGCGCTACCATTGAAATGCATAAGGACAGTATCAGACCGGGGCAGAAGGTTCTGATCGTGGATGATCTGGTAGCCACCGGCGGAACCACCGAGGCAATGATCAAAATGATAGAAGACCTTGGCGGAGAAGTGGTGGGCATTGTAGTTCTGATAGAGCTGGCTGGTTTAAAGGGGCGGGAAAGACTTGCAAAATACCGTTTGGAATCAGCGATCTGCTATCCGGGGAACTGATTCGGTGTTATTCTCCGCGGTTTCCCGATGATACCGCAGAGAATCGGAATTCCAGGCAGACGGGATCCCCGCGGCATTTTATATGATGTCTGTAATACCGTTTGAAATATTCCGTGAATATGAGCGATATGTCACATCCGACAGGGCTGTTATGGCTCCGGACATCCAATACACTTTAAGAGGGCGACAGGTAACCTATGGCAGAGGAAAAGAATGAAGTATTCATCGACGATGGGAAAATAAGTGCATATCATGATTTTGTTGATCCGGAGCTGCTGTATCAGGAGCTTATTAATCATGTGCATAAATATCATCCCAGCGATGATGTCACCATGATTGAAAAGGCCTACAATGTGGCGAAGGAGGCTCACAAGGATCAGACCCGCAAATCGGGTGAGCCATACATTATCCATCCTTTGAATGTGGCGATCATTCTGGCCGAGCTGGAGCTGGACAAAGAGACTATTATAGCGGGCCTTCTCCATGATGTGGTGGAAGATACGGTGATGACTGACGACGATCTGAAACGTGAGTTTGGAGAGGATGTGGCCCTTCTGGTGGATGGAGTCACGAAACTGGAAAAGATTCCCCTGTCCTCCACCGTTGACCGGTCGGATGAAAAGCTGGAGATGCAGGCGGAGAATCTGCGCAAGATGTTCCTTGCCATGGCAAAGGATATCCGTGTCATCATGATAAAGCTTGCTGACCGTCTTCATAACATGCGCACTCTGAAATACAAGAGTCCGGAGAGCCAGCAGCGCATTGCCAAGGAAACGCTGGAAATTTATTGTCCCATTGCCCAGAGACTGGGTATCAGCAGATTAAAGACGGAGCTGGACGACCTGGCTTTAAAATACCTGGAGCCGGAAGCATATTATGACCTGGTGGAAAAGATAGCGCTCCGAAAGAGCGTGCGGGAGAAATACATCCAGAGTATTGTGGATGAAGTCAGTGAGCATATAGCCAACGCGGGTATCAAGGCGAAGATAGACGGCCGTATCAAACACTTCTTCAGCATTTATAAGAAAATGGTGAACCAGAATAAGACGCTGGATCAGATCTATGACCTGTTTGCGGTGCGTATCATTGTGAATACGGTAAAGGACTGTTATGCGGCGCTGGGTGTGATCCATGAGATGTATAAGCCGATCCCCGGCCGCTTCAAAGACTATATCGCCATGCCCAAGGCAAACCGGTATCAGTCTCTCCATACTACCCTGATCGGAAGCACGGGGCAGCCCTTTGAGATTCAGATCCGGACCTTTGAGATGCACAAGGCGGCAGAGTACGGTATCGCCGCGCACTGGAAATACAAAGAGGCTTCCGACGGTAAGAAGGTGGAGGGGCAGGAGGAGGAGAAGCTGGTCTGGCTGCGCCAGATCCTGGAGTGGCAGCGGGACATGTCCGACAACAAGGAGTTCATGAATCTGCTGAAAAACGATCTCGACCTGTTCTCGGACAGTGTGTACTGTTTTACTCCTACCGGTGATGTGAAGAATCTGCCCGCGGGTTCAACGCCCATTGATTTTGCGTACAATATTCATTCCGCAGTGGGCAACAGAATGGTCGGCGCCAGAGTCAACGGCAAGCTGGTGACCATTGATTATGAGATCAAGAACGGCGACCGGATTGAGATCATTACCTCCCAGAATTCCAAGGGCC
>CAMWWF010000259.1 GCA_947177885.1 uncultured Lachnospiraceae bacterium | reverse complement strand
GCTCCTGCAGGGAGCTCAGATTCCGGACAGTCCGGATCAGCAGGTCGTGTTCCTCATGTCGTTTTCTCATCCATTTTGTTTCAAGGCCAAGCTTTTCCACCGCCCATTCAAAGAGTGACACGATCGTCTTTACTCCGGTAAGGATGACAAAGAAAGCTATAACCACGGATGAGAAATTTACTCTGGTCAATTCCATGATTTCATTCATTTTCTTATGTCCGCCTATGCTTTGCTGCCCACAATCTGCCCGATCGTCTGTTTTACCTTGTCAAAGCCCGCCATGGATACCAGGCCGCTTGCCAGTCCCATCAGTATCATATAAATGAAGCAGTCAGCGGTAAAGGGAACTGCGTTGAGCTGATAATATACGGCAGTGCCTCCGCTTCCGATGATAAGTGCAGTGATAAGCGCAACGACATTGCAGGGCAGATCCGCCTCATCGGCAGCAAGATTTTTGATGCATTCGGTGACAAGGCTGCTGACCGCGGAAAAGGCGGAGAGCATAGTTAAAAACATGGTTACATCCATAAAGTGATTCCTCCTATAGCTTTTTTACATATTTGTCGGATACATTGATCCATCCGGCTCCGGACTTTAAACGTCCCCAGGTGCCCTGTGTTTCAACGATCGTGTATATGACTCCTTTTCCGGCTCCGTTGGTCTGAACGACGGTGCCATTGGGGGTTTTCCGGATATTGAGGTTGTCTAGGAGCCTGACCCGGTAGGGTTTTGTTTCGGTTTGATCTGCGGGGCCGTTCGGAAGGGTAGTACCGGTTTGATCTGCGGCACCGGATAAGCGGTTTCTCAGTTCGATCCATTTGGAGCTGTCCTGACCATACCAGCCCTGCCAGCCGGGACAATGCTTTCCGTTCACGTCAAAATGGCGGTATACATTGGAGATGGGAATGTGATATTTTTCCATTAGTTCCTTTCCCAATTTTACCGCGTTTTCCAGGGTGGCCTCCGGGACGGCTCCGTTGGAGGAGCACATTTCAATGGAAATGCTGTTTGTGTTGGTTATCCTGCCGAACATGGAACCGCCGCCGGTGAAACTGCAGTCGGACCATTTCGCGCCGCCGACGGAGTATGCGGTTTTCAGGTCTTCCACGGACTGATATATGTCATGCTCGTCCACAAAGTAGTGAGCGGACGCCTTGACAATGTTGTTCCGGAAATAATTGGCGTTTGATGCGGCTTTATCGGTCTTATTGGCGGTATAATGGTAGACAAGATAGAGGATCGAAGAGGCATTTCTTGAACCGCCGTAATTGGCCGGATTGGCCGGGAGTGTCTGTATGTTAAGGTTCACGGGTTTTATCACCTCCGCTTGTGTATCGTATTTTGTAAGATGGTATCTGCTGATCACACTCATCAGGTTTTCCACATATTTCAGGCTGGTGGCATATCCGTCTTCTCTGATATTTGTGAGATATGTCTTTGGCACGGTCACTTCTTTGAGATTGGCGTAAGCCGGAATATTGATAAAGTCAAAATATCCCTGTACGCCGCTTTCCATATCGGGAAATTTCATCCATTGCATGGCGGAGACAGTGTATGTACCGTCGGGGTTCTGCTCGGAGCCTGTCTTATGGTAAATGCCGCATGCCGTAGGGCATCTGTCCGCCCGGTACTTTAGACCGAAATAATTATTCGCACATACGGCCAGTTCAGAGGTCCCGGATGCGGATTCCAGCACCGCCTGTGCTATAATGGGCGAACACACCCGAATGCCGTACCTGGGTGCGTATTTCTGTATATGAGGAGCGATCTGTTCTATAAATCCTATGGAAATCACCTCCGATCCATTTATTTCCGCGGGCAATGAGTCAAAGTCCCGGACATTTTAAATCCCTGGAACCCTGGCGAATGCGGCGAGGGAATTTTCCCGGGAAACAGTTTCCTGTATCTGCCGCTGCGGTTGATTTTGCAGGCTGAACACAGCTGGCAGAGGATCGATCCTGCTGCAGGATCCTGCACAGGAGGATCTCGACACAGCTGTCCTGCATTGACAATAGAGCGCTCACAGGAGACATCGCAGAGCAGCGACGCATTGTTTCAGTGTATCGCACACATAATTCAATTCTTCTTTTGTCTCCTGCCCGCTGAAGCTGAAACGGATGCAGCTGTGAATATCTTCTTTTCTCATCCCAATCGCAGTCAGAGCGGCGGAAGCGGACAGCTCCCCGCTGTTGCAGGCCGAGCCGGTGGAGACCCGGATGCCGTTCCTGTCCAGCAGGAGCATCAGCGATTCGCCTTCAACGCCTCTGAAGCAGGCATACAGGTTATGAGGAAGCCGGTCTCCGGAGCCGACGGGAGCGCCGATCAGATACCAGTCGGGAATATGGCGGATCATGTAATCATATACATGGTCCCTGTTATCCGGGGAGACGGAAGAGTAGTCGTATTCGTCAACGGCCATGCCCAGAGAAGCGATTCCCAGAACATTCTCCGTGCCGGCCACAATGCCGTCCTGCTGGCTGCCGTAAATGAGCGGTTTGAGCTTTAGGCTCTCCTTTTTCCACAGTATCCCGATCCCTTTCAGGGCATGGAGCTTGTGTCCGCTGAAAGTCAGGATATCTGTATATTCTTCCCATGATTCCATATCAACACGGCAGGAGGGGATATAACCGGTGGCATCAACGATCAGAATGCCGTTGTGGCCGTGTACGATACGACCGATCCCGGCAATGTCATTGATCGTACCGAATTCTGAATTGGCGGCTTCCACACAGACGAGAGGTTTTCGGAAAGAATGCCGTGTGAGGGCGGTTTCCAGTCGGAAGAGATCGAGCTTTCCTTCGGAGTTTACTTCCAGCGGGGTATATCGGTTACAGGCTTCACACACTTTCAGCATGGACTTGTGAGAAGTGGGAGAGTAGAACACCTCATACGGATCTTTCCGCGGGTCCTCAGAGATCAGGCCCCTGACTGCAAGGGTGTTTGACGCCGATCCCGACGGAGTAAAGTAAATATTCTTTGCATCCGCGCGGATAAACCGGGCCACCGACTGCCGAGCCCCGGTTATGATCTGTCTGGGAATTTCGCCCGCCGAATGTAGGGAGGACGGATTGCCGTACCGGTCTAATATTTTCAACAGACGGCTTTTCACGTTCCCGCTTAAGGGGGTGGTGCTTGCGTTATCAAGATATATCTGCATTGTCATGCCTCCGACTGAGCTTTTGGTTTGGGGGCGGAATGTATTTCGACCGGAGTCTGCCTTGACAATTCGATCCCGGCAAAGTACTTCCCTGCGCATTCCAGGGAGCATGCCACTCTTCTCCAGCGGAACATGGAGCTGTCGTTTGCGCAGTCGGCGCAGGGAGTGAACATTTTACCGCATATTTTACAGGGCTTTTGTACTTTCTGAGACATCTGTGTCCTCCTTATGCAAGTATTTCTTCCGGATTTTTCGTCCTGGAGGCTCCCGGCGGCCTGCTGAAATCCTTTGTCGTAAATTTCAGCAGTCTTCCCTTTAACTTCTTGTGGGGACTGTATGGTTCATTGGAGGACAGGGTGGTCCTGCCGGTGCCGGGGAACTTTTTACCGCAGAGTATATGCTCCAGCTCGCAGGCCGCTTTGTCGTACCAGAGGCCGGTCTGTCCGTTTTCATCGTATCGGACAGCCGCTTCATGGCACACGACATAGAAGCATATGGTGAGGTTCCGAAAGGTATTGTTCTTCGGATCTGCAGAGGAGCTTATATCGAAATTGATATACCGCTCCGTTCCCGTGAATGTGTCGGGTATGTATTCATGAGGAAAGGAATAGCGGAAAGGGATTACCTGTTCCGGATCGGTCTCTTCCTCACATCCAAGCAGCCTGACCAGTTCCCCGGAACTGCAGATCTCATTCATGATCTTGTTTTTGTACTCTGCTGTTTCGCAGCTTTTCGTTTTACTGATGATGATCACCTCCTGTAGTATTGCAGCAGGCGGCGGAGCAGACAGGCTTTATGGCCTGGTGCGGCGCCTGCATGTGGACGAAGTCAGGTTTCATGGCCCGGTATATGGCGTGGAACAGGCAAATTTGCAGCCGACATCGAGTCAGTATCGGACTGACATATGGCAACGGTAAACCGGCATCGGGCAGAAGGTCGGCTGTCGGCTGCGCATCATATATCAGGAGTATCCCTGCTTCGTATTCATTAATTTCAGTACATCCGGGTCTTTTTTCAGATAGGCGAGATCGGGATTGTAGGCAAAGAAATTGTCGAACTGCCGTTTGAAATTGGGGTCGGATGTTCCGCGCTTCATTTTATCCGTCCATTCCTCGAAGGATCTGGTGATATAGTGGCGGATCTTACCATATCTGTAAATTTCCGGGGCGCCCTTTCTTGATTCCACATACAGGTCGTGGTAGCTGTTAAGATGATCCTTATGGTCCGCGTTGACAACCCGCTCGCACTCGTCCAGGCCGACGCCCAGATGCACATACATGAAATGGGTCCTGCAGGGCTGCAGGAATACTTTGCCCCACAGTCCGTAGGGATCGGGACAGGGTCTGGGGAAAGTTTCCTTCATGGATGCGCCGCGCCTGTTGATATGACCGTTGGCATTGTACAATTCCCAGGGGAGCCAGACGCAGAAATCATCCTCAAATTCATGGAGGAATTCCCGGATATCTTTCTCCGTGTCCACAAATTCATCCGTATCGAAGAATCCGATCCAACGCGATTCCTCCCCGTAGTGGGACAGACAGTGTTCATAGAACTCATACTGCATTTTTTTTCGGTATTCCGTAAAGGAAGTTACGGTGCATCTGTTGTCGAATCTGCCG
>CAMWWF010000258.1 GCA_947177885.1 uncultured Lachnospiraceae bacterium | reverse complement strand
CATATGAACCGTTTGATCCGGGCCTTTATGAATCTTTAGAACATCTTCTTAAGAGCGGCTTTCAGCACGGCTCCGGAGTCCATCGCTTCGATCCCCTCGATGGCATTTACCGCTTTCAGACTCTCTGCCTGTCCGTATCCGAGGGAAACAAGGGCGGCCACCGCCTCCTGTTTCTGGGCGCTGTCCGCTGCCGCAGGGGTGGCACCATAACTTTTGATCTCCTTACCGATCATGGTATCGTCAATCTCAATCTTATCCTTTAAGTCAAGGATCACACGTTGTGCCGTCTTCGCCCCAATGCCGGGAGCCCTGGAAATAGCCTTGCTGTCGCCGGACATAATGGCAAAACGCAGATCGTCCGCATCCATAACGGACAAAATGGACAGCCCCCCCTTGGGGCCGATTCCGTTCACCGTGATCAGCTTCTTAAAGATCTCCAGATCGCCACGTGTCAGAAAACCATACAGCAGAAAGGCATCTTCCCGGACACTGGTGTATGTATACAGCTTCACCGGCTCCCCGGTTCCCGGAAGTCTGGATGCCGTATCGGCGGAAATCTTGACGTTATACCCGATTCCTCCCACGTCGATCACCACATTATCTTCCGTGATATCATCTATGATTCCGTTTACATATGCTATCATGTGAATTCCTGTTCCTCATTTCAAAATGATGTCTGTTCCGCCGCAAACGGGTACTTTTACAATACCACACGCCCATAACCGCTCCGGCATCACTGTTTCCAAAGTCAAAGTGACTGTGAATCTTTTCCTTTGTTTTAACAAGTATAGCACACTCGAACATATGTTTCAAGCCTTTTCCTGATTTTCTCTCATGAACCACATTTAAATGCCAGACAAAACAGGAACTGTCACGCGCCGGAACGCATGCTCATTGCTCTTTGAGTGCATCTTCCTTTATATTCCTGCTGCGCAGCAGCTTCCGATAAACAATCGTAAAGCAGATTATATGCACGCAGAAGGTCAGGGCCCAGCTGATGGGATAGGAAATATACAGGCAGGACAGGGTTCTCACCTGTTGGAATATGGTATAGATCCAGATCACCCTGAACAGGCAGGCTCCTGTCAGAGACACCAGCATGGGCATGATGGAGCAGCCTATCCCTCTCAGGACTCCCACAATGACATCCATCATACCACATATAAAGTAGGTCACGCAAATGTAGCTCATCCGCAGAATACCATAAGAAATGACCTCAGGGTCTGTAGAGTATACCTTTAAGATATTCCCGGCAAAAAAGTAGGCTGCGTTCCCCATCGCCAATCCTACAAATATGACCAATCCTTCGCAGATAAGCAGTACTTTCCCCACTCTCCTGTATTTCATGGCTCCGTAATTCTGACCGGCAAAACTGATTGCCGCCTGGTGAAAGGCATTCATGGAAGTGTAGACAAACCCCTCCACATTGCTGCCTGCAGTATTTCCCGCCATGGCAATGGATCCGAAGCTGTTCACCGAGGACTGAATCAGTACATTGGAAATGGAAAAGAGGGAACCCTGAAGTCCCGCGGGAACTCCGATCCGGATCATTCGGAGCAGCTTATCCGGCCTGATCTTAAGTCCCTTTAACTCCAGTCTGTAAACGCCGTCCGTCCGGATCAGGCACCAGATGACCAGCGCTGCCGATATGGCCTGGGAGACCACCGTTGCCGTGGCCACTCCTGCCACGCCCATATGGAAGAGGATAACAAAGATCAGGTTCAGCATCACATTGACCACTCCGGCAATCATCAGATAATAAAGGGGTCTTCTGGTATCCCCCACTGCCCGCAGGACGGCACTGCCGAAATTATACACCATCATAAACGGCATTCCCACAAAGTAGATCCGCATATAAAGTACGGAATGGTCGATCACATTCTCCGGGGTGGCCATCAGAGCAAGAGCCGGTCTGGCTGCGAAAAATCCCACGAAAATCAAAATGACACCGCCGATCACCGCCGTTGCCAGAGCAGTCTGAACGGTCTCTTTCAGATCCTTTTTCTGTCCGGCGCCATAGAATCCGGCCACAAGCACATTGGCTCCCACCGACAATCCCATAAACAGATTGACAATAAGGTTCGTCAGGGATCCTGTGGAACCTACCGCCGCCAGAGACTCATTACCGGCAAACCGGCCTACCACTGCAATATCCGCCGCATTAAATAGAAGCTGCAGCACACCGGAGAGCATCAGCGGAACATAAAAGATCAATATCTTCCCAAACAGGGGGCCGTTACACATATCTATCTCGTATTTTTTTGAATTACTTTCTGCCATTGAAATAACCGAGCCTTTCTGTATTCTGCAAATTTCCGCGTGTTTCCTCTTTGAAAGAGAGTTTTGCGTTGTCCCTGAACCGTTCCCACACCCATTGCCGGCCAGTCTTTACCGACAAATACCCCGCTGTAAACAGCGGGGCACACAAGAATGCTTAACTTGTTCGCTTACTTAGGAACTGTCCATTAATAACTTGTGCATTTAATTTGTCTAAATCCGCACAGTCTGCGTTGTCATCAGTTGGCGTACCCCGATACGCCTCCTTCTTCCGCCTTGCCTGTACGAATTTATCCTGGGTCATCTGCACAAGTTATTTTCGGACAATTCCTTATCGTTAATATAATTGATCAGTCCCTCGGATGCAATGATTTTCTGCATAAATTCGGGAAACGCCTGACCTTTAAACGAAGTACCTTTTGTCACATTGGTGATCACTCCGGTGTCAAAGTTCACTTCCACCTCATCTCCCGCTTCAATCCCCTTGCTTGCCTCGGGGCACTCTATGATGGGAAGTCCGATATTAATGGCATTTCTGTAGAAGATCCTTGCGAAGGTCTCCGCGATCACACAGCTGACTCCCGCCGCCTTGATGGCTATGGGGGCGTGCTCCCTGGAAGAACCGCAGCCGAAGTTCTTTTCCGCCACAATGATATCGCCCTTCTTCACTCTCCTGATAAACTCCGTGTCGATATCCTCCATGCAGTGGGATGCAAGCTCCGCCGGGTCGGAAGAATTCAGATATCTTGCTGGAATGATCACATCGGTATCCACATTATCGCCGTATTTAAAAACTGTTCCTTTTGCGTTCATATTATCTCCTATTCCAGTTCCGCATCCACCCGGGTCGTGCCGGTGCCGGCAGAGTCAATGCCGGCCGCCCGGGCATCCGTAAATGCTCCGGGCAGATACGTTCTATTCACTTGTCGCTTACAGCAGCTTTCCCTTTCAGCCCGAAAATCTCTGTTACGGTTCAGCCTTCCACTGAACTGTAACACTGATGCACACTGCGCCTGCAGGTCTCGCAAAATTGCACAGAAATGTGTCCAAAAGACAATGTGTCCAAAGGACACATTGCAATTATTGACTTCGCGGCGCCGTATGGCTGAACTGTTACAAATCTCTTTCTCCGCAGCGCATTTCCGACTGTCTGCAGATTCGGATCTGCTCCTGTGTTACCATAAGTCACTGCTGTATTGATCCTCTTCGGGAAATGTTTCCGAAGGCTGCCGCTCAAAGACCGTTAAATGTCTGCATTGCTATGACAGCTCTTCCGGGCAGGAAATCTCTCCTGTGACCGCACTGGCTGCCGCCACTGCGGGGCTTGCCAGATAGATCTCGGACTTCACATGTCCCATACGTCCCACAAAGTTGCGGTTGGTGGTGGAGACACAGCGCTCTCCCTCCGCCAGGATACCCATGTAACCGCCCAGACAGGGACCGCAGGTGGGAGTGCTGACAATGGCACCCGCCTGGATAAAGGTCTTTAACAGCCCCTCCTCCATAGCCTGCATGTAGATCGCCTGTGTGGCAGGGATCACAATACATCTCATGCCCTTTGCCACATGCCTGTCCTTCAGTACCTCCGCCGCCGTGCGCAGGTCGTCCAGACGGCCGTTGGTGCAGGATCCGATGACCACCTGATCCACAGTGATCTTATCCATCTCTTTGATCTCGTCAATGGTATGCGTATTTTCGGGCAGATGGGGGAAAGCCACCGTAGGACGCAGCTCTGACAGATCAATGGTATACTCTTCATCATACACCGCAGCCGCGTCCGCCTCAAAGATCTTATAAGTTCTCTGAGAGTGTTCCTTCATGTAATCCTCCGCCAGACTGTCAACAGGAAAGATGCCGTTCTTTCCGCCCGCTTCAATGGCCATATTGGCAATGGTAAAGCGGTCATCCATGGACAGATTCGCAATGCCGTCTCCCACAAATTCCATGGACTTATACAGTGCGCCGTCCACACCGATCATGCCGATGATATGTAAGATCACATCCTTGCCGCTGACCCATTTGGAGGGTTTTCCGGTGAGATTAAATTTTATCGCGGAAGGCACCTTGAACCATGCCTTTCCGGTAGCCATTCCGGCCGCCATATCGGTACTGCCCACGCCGGTGGAAAACGCGCCCAAAGCGCCGTATGTACAGGTATGGGAGTCCGCCCCGATGATCACATCCCCTGCCACCGTCAGTCCCTTCTCGGGAAGCAGCGCATGCTCGATACCCATCTCACCCACTTCGAAATAGTTCGTGATCTCATTCCTGCGGGCGAACTCTCTCACACATTTGCAGTGCTCCGCGGACTTGATATCTTTGTTGGGCACGAAGTGATCGGGAACCAAAGCAATTTTATCCTTGTCAAACACGCCCTTTGTGGTGAACTTATCCATCTCCTTGATGGCCACAGGGCTTGTGATATCGTTTCCCAGTACCAGATCAAGATCCGCCTCGATCAGCTGCCCCGCTTCCACCTTTTCCAGTCCCGCAGCCGCCGCCAGAATCTTTTGTGTCATTGTCATTCCCATAACGCTCAACCAAACCTTTCTGCAAATTCTCTACAGACCATCACAGCACAGA
>CAMWWF010000257.1 GCA_947177885.1 uncultured Lachnospiraceae bacterium | reverse complement strand
TGCGAAAGAGTTTTACGAGACTCTGGGCGGGGGAAGTAATCTGGTAAGCGCGGCGCATTGTGCGACCAGACTCCGGCTGGTTACTGTGGACAACGGTAAGATCGATAGGAAGAAGCTGGAACATATCGACGGGGTAAGGGGGGTTTTCAGCAATAACGGACAGCTTCAGCTGATCATCGGTACAGGTGCGGTAAATAAAGTATATGAAGAGCTTTTGAAAGTAAGCGGTATGGGTGCAGCCACAAAGGAGGAAGTGAAAGCGGCGGCATCGGCCGGGCAGCCATTGTTCAAGCGGTTGATCAGGGCATTGGGAGATGTGTTTGTTCCCATCCTTCCGGCGATCGTGGCGTCCGGTCTGATGATGGGACTGGTGGAGACTCTGGGTAAAGCCATTCCGTCCTTTGCGGGAAGTGACTGGTATGGTATCCTTGATCTGATGGCAAATACGGCTTTTACGTTTCTTCCGATACTGATAGCAGTGTCTGCGGCAAGAGTCTTTGGCGGAAATATCTTTCTGGGAGCTGTCATCGGTATGATCATGATCCACCCGAATCTGCTCAATGCATGGTCTGCGGGAGCCATGGATGCGGCGGATATTCCGGTGTGGCGTCTGTTCGGATTCTTCTCCATTCGGCAGGTGGGATATCAGGGACATGTGGTTCCGGTCATCATTGCGGTATGGCTTATGTGCAAAATGGAGAAATGGCTGCATAAACATGTTCCGGAGATGATCGATCTGTTTGTCACTTCCCTGTGCACTGTGCTTGCGACTGCTTTTGTCACACTGGGGATCATCGGGCCTGTCTTCTCTGCGGCGGAGAGCTGTGTTCTGGAATTTGCAGGGTGGATCATCACCGTGGGACACGGTATCGGAGCTTTGATCATGGGCGCATTCTATCCGCTCACGGTTGTATGCGGCATTCATCACATGTATAATGTGATCGAGGCAGGCATGCTGTCTGCAGCGGACGGACGGAATATCTGGATGCCCATCGCCTCGGCGGCGAACTTCGCGCAGGGTGCGGCCTGTCTGGCAGTGGGACTGAAAGCAAAGAATGTGAAGACAAAATCCGTTGCCGTTCCTTCTTCCCTGTCTGCGGCACTGGGCATTACGGAGCCGGCGATCTTCGGTGTGAACCTGAGATTTGTGAAACCCTTTCTGTGCGGTATGATCGGAGGGGCGGCGGGTGCGCTGCTGGGTTCGGTCTTTCATATCGGAGCAACTTCTTACGGCGTCACGGGTATTCCCGGCTTCCTGATCACGCTGGACTATACCGTACAGTATGCGGTTGTCCTTGCGACAGCCTTCGGAGTTTCCTTTGCGCTTACATGGTTTGTGTGGAAGGAAGAGGAGGAAGAGGCAGACAGTGCGGATAAAGCAAAGCCGGGTTCCGGAGACTGCCGGGCAGGGGCGGCAAAGGCAATGTCCCACAGCGGTTCCTCGGGTGTACAGACAGAAAAGGCTTTGTATTCTCCGCTGAAAGGCAATGTTATCAGCAGGGAAGCGATTCCGGATGCCACATTTGCGGCCGGTATCCTTGGAGACGGCGTGGGGATCGAACCGGAAGTGGGAGAGGTAGTGGCGCCCTTTGACGGGGAGATATCCGCTGTTGCCGAGACGGGTCATGCAATAGGGATCACCGGTCCGGATGGAATGGAAGTCCTGATCCATGTAGGAATTGACACCGTGAATATGAAGGGGGAGGGGTTTGAACTCCTTGTCTCCAGGGGCGATGAAGTGAAAGCGGGACAGAAGCTGCTGACCTTTGATCTGGAGAAGATCAGGGCGGCAGGATACAGCACCACCACGGCAGTGCTTCTCGCCAACAGTGTAAACTATCCGGACTTTAAGATAGTGAAGACCGGCAAAACGGACAGAATGGAAAAACTGTTTACAATAGAATAGAGGATCTGCAACGGTCATCAGCCGTACAGGTGATAACTTTTCGAAGGGTAAACCGGAGATATGTAATGAAAAAAGAAAATTGGGGAGGCAGATATGGGGAATAAAACATCAGAGGGCAAAGGTGAGAATATCAGAGTACAGACTGCGGAGGAGGATGGTATATTTCATGACAGATTAGCCGTGCATCATGACGAACTGCGCTGGCTCTATATGGAATTATACGGGAATGACTCCATGTTTGCCGAATTGTGCGATCATTTGCGGCAGTTCTATCTTGAGCGGAACCGGGATCTGAAGACCCGTGACCGTGACCGGGAGGGGAATCAGGACTGGTATAAGCAAAACGATATGCTGGGAATGATGTTTTACATTGATAATTTCGCCGGCAATATGAAAGGTGTGGAATCCAGACTGGATTATATCGAACAGTGCAATGTCAATTATATCCATCTCATGCCTTTCCTCGACACGACGGAGGGTCGTTCCGACGGGGGATATGCCGTGTCGGATTTCCGCAAGGTACAGGAAAAGCTGGGAACCATGGAGGATCTGGACAGTCTGACGGCGGCCTGTCATAAAAAGGATATCAATGTCTGCATGGATTTCGTCATGAACCACACGTCGGAGGATCATGAGTGGGCGAAGAAAGCCCTGCAGGGAGACGGCGAGTATATGAGCCGGTACTTTTTCTACGACAGTTACGAAGAACCGGCCCTGTATGAGAGAACTGTGCCGCAGGTGTTTCCCACCACCGCTCCGGGCAATTTTACCTGGCTGGAGGATGCGGGGCATTTTGTCATGACTACCTTTTATCCCTATCAGTGGGATCTGAACTACCGGAATCCGAGAGTGTTCAATGAGATGATGTATCATTTCCTCTATTTGGCAAACCGGGGGATAGATATCATCCGCATTGACGCGGTGCCTTATATCTGGAAGGAATTGAATACCCCCTGCCGCAATCTGCCCCAGGTACATACAATTGTGCGTATGATGCGCATGATCAGCGAGATCGTCTGCCCGGGTGTTCTGCTGTTGGGGGAAGTGGTCATGGAGCCGGAGAAAGTCGTGCCTTATTTCGGGACGGTGGAAAAACCGGAATGCCATATGCTTTACAATGTCACCACCATGGCAACTACATGGCATACGGTGGCTACAAGGGATGTGCGGCTTTTGAAGAGGCAGCTCGATATCGTGAATTCCCTGCCGAAGGAATATGTGTTCCTGAATTATCTGCGCTGTCACGACGATATCGGATGGGGACTTGATTACGGCGCATTAGGGTCGGACGGTATCGGAGAGAGGAGTCATAAGCAGTATCTGAATGATTACTTTCAGGGATACGCGGGAGACAGCAACAGCCGCGGCGAGCTTTATAATGCAGATCCCGTTACCGGTGATGCCCGGTTCTGCGGTACCACGGCATCCATGTGCGGCGTGGAGAAGGCCGTATCCGAACAGGATCGGGATGCCATGGAGAGAGCGGTGAGGCTGGTGCTGATGCTTCATGCATACATGTTCATGCAGTCGGGAATTCCCGTATTGTACAGCGGTGATGAAATCGGCCAGGTCAACGATTATACATATAAGGAGAATCCCAATAAGGCGGCGGATTCCCGCTACCTTCACCGGGGCCCCATGAACTGGAAACTGGCGGAAAATATTCAGGACACGGATACGGTGGAGGGAAAGATTTTCCGGGGATTGAACCGGCTGGAACAGATCCGGAAAGCGGAAAAGGTATTTGTGTCAAATGCGGACACATGGACTGTTGAGACCTGGGATCCGTCCGTCCTGTGTATCGGCAGATATTTTGAGGGAGAGAAGATCATCGGCCTGTTTAATTTCAGTGAACATGATAAAACCGCATGGATCAATGAGACGGATGGAGATTATGTGGAACTGATCTCAGGGAATGTGATGAAGCCGGTGGGGGTCAATATACCGGCCTATGGCTTCTATTACATGAAAAAGCAGTAAAGAAGATCTGCCTGTAAGCAGCCGCAGGAGGGATAAATTCATCTGAAAAAATGTGTTTGAATGCAGGCATTCGCCAAACATTTCAGCTGAATGTGCCTGACTGTGAACAGCTACAGATGATTTTTATGAGGTGATGGGGATGAATATAGCAGAGATCGCGAAGATGGCGGGGGTATCCAGTGCGGCCGTCTCCCGCTATTTTAATAATGGATATATTTCAGAGGAGAAGCGTGAGGCGATCCGCAAGGTCGTGGAAGAGACGGGATACCGGCCGTCCATTCAGGCACAGACGCTGCGGACGAAGAAAACGAGAATGATCGGTGTGATCGTGCCCAAAGTGGCGTCGGCATCCATCGGAAGGGTGGTGGAGGGAATCCTCTCCGTATCCAATGAGAGCGGATATCGGATGCTTCTGGCAGTGACCCAGAACGATCCGCAGAAGGAGTTGGAATATCTGTCAGCCTTTCAGGACAAACAGGTGGACGGAGTGATACTGGCGGCCACGGTTCTGACGCCTGAGCACAGGCGAATGCTGAAAAATTCCGCTGTGCCGGTGGTGATCGTGGGACAGTATCTCGCCGGACAGTGCGCCGTCTATCATGATGACTATCATGGGACTTATGACCTTACGAAAATGCTTTTGGAAAAGGGCAGGAAGAAGCTGGGATATATCGGCGCAATACAGCAGGATAAGGCAGTGGGGGAGGAGCGGTACAGGGGATTCTGTGACGCGGTCCGTGACGCGGGTCTGAGCGAGCTGGAGGATCATTCTGTGACGGCGGCTTTTACAATGGCTTCCGGATATGAGAAGGCGGGAGAATTGCTGGAAAAATATGGGGAACTGGACGGAATGGTCTGTGCTACGGACTCCATGGCAGCAGGCGCCATACGATATCTGAGGGAACATGGAGTAGAGGTTCCGGAGCAGATATTGGTGGCCGGGCAGGGCGATTCCGAACTGGCACGGGTGACTATGCCTCCGTT
>CAMWWF010000256.1 GCA_947177885.1 uncultured Lachnospiraceae bacterium | reverse complement strand
ATCTTTGTTGTTTCTCTTTCTACACAGAATGGATTCGATGAAGCTTAGGAACTGTCACACCCGCGCCGTCCGCAGAATTATGCTTTCATCACTGCCGATAACCGTCAGGCAACAGCAGGGTCCGCAGTCCCTTAATCATTTCTTAAACTCTTTCCCGATTAATTATTAAGAAATATTCTGCTAAAATCAGAATAAAAGGCGGAATAAAATGTTTCAGAAAAGAGGAGGAACTAAGAATGCCCGGAAAAATATATGTAAAGAAAAGATTCCTGACGATCCTGTTTTTCATATTCTGTTTTCTGACCGTCTCCTGCGGTATCCATGGCAGTGAAGATACTGCTCACCCGGGAAACGGCAGCGGAACCGAAAAGGAAACCGGAAACAGTTCCGGAGACAAAACAGACGCAGCGGGCAGCAGTGAAAGTCAGAACAGCATTTATGTTCCCTCCTTCCGGGACATGACCGGTTCCGAAAACGGCTCCTGCCGCAATCTGGAATTCAATTGCGGATTCCTGTACTATTCCGTTATGGAATCTGGCGCAGACGGACAGAACCGGCGCAGGTTCTATCGGCAGAACCTGACGGAAGGCATGAGCCATGCCCCGGCGCAGGAACTATACGAAAATGCTGAAACCCGGGAAGAGCTTTCAACAAACACCTATACCTTTTTCACGGATGCCAAAGGATACGGATACTTCATTCTGCGCAGGCCCGGGGCGGGGGCGGACACGGATCAGGAATCGTATTTCCTGTGTAAATACGGTGTCAGCGGCAGTGAGCTCTTTCGGCAGGATATCACTGCAGAGATGGCGGCGCAGTCAGGCTCGGACGGCTTAAACCTCTTCCGCCGTGCCGTCACGGACAGTGAAAGCCGCATCTATATCGGACAGACCGAAAATATTTACCTCTATGATAAAACATGAAACCTGCAGGCAAAAGTCACCGTGCCCGGAGAACTTGCAGGGATGGACTGCGGCCGGGACGGTGTGGTCTATGTCACCTGCCGGACGGACAGAGAACTTGTTCTGGGAATGGTGGATTTCGAGAAAAAAACCATAGAAGAAATATACAGCGCTTTCCCCGGTGATGGCGCCTTATCCGGAGGAACGGAGTATGATATCCTTACCATGGATTCTCAAAAGGTCTATGGCTTCAGCGCCGGCATGGAAGCTCCTGAAGCAGTGCTGACCTGGCTGGATTCCGACCTGTACGGCGATGAGGTCGCATACATCCATGGAATGGATGAGGGAATGCTGCTGGCGGTATCTGACGGTTCGGGGAGCGAAAGCCGGATGGTCTTCCTTGCGCCGCCCGGGACAGAGGGTATAGCGGCGAAGGAAGTGATCACCATAGGGGTTCTGCATGATCAGTCCGGCCAGGCTCTGGATACCCTTGTAGCCCGATTTAACAGAAGCAGTGAACATTACCGGGCAGAACTTATCCTCTATGGCCAGGGCAGCAGAGATCTGACTGAGCTGCTGGCAAGGCTGGACCGGGCCAATATGGCAATTATGAATGGCCACAGCCCTGATCTGATCTGCCTGTACCACAACGTCAATTTAGACACTTATGTGAACAAGGACGTTCTGGAGGATCTGACCGGCTATCTGGAAAGCAGCAGTGTGCTTCACAGGGAAGACCTTCTGGCGCCTGCCCTGGAACAGTTCACCTACAACGACAGGCTCTACGCACTTCCCCGCGGCACTACTCTGCAAACCCTTGTGGGACGCACGAGCCAGGTGGGAGAAGAAATGGGATGGACCATAGAAGAAACAGAGCAATTTGTGCGTGAGCATCCGGATGCCAGACTGTTTGAAACCTGTACCAAAACCCAGATGCTCAGAGTTCTGCTGGAATATAATATGAAAAACTATGTAAACTGGATGGATGGAACATGCTGTTTTGACTCGGAGGAATTCCGGGAACTGTTGGAATTTGCCAACAGCTTTCCCTTAGAACAGCTTCCGGACGAGGATCTCACTCTGGAAAACGGCGGGATCCTGCTTTACCCTCCCTGGGACATCATAGATGTATATTCCTATACCCAAATACGGGAAGCTTTTGGCGGTGAGGAGATCACCTGTATCGGCTATCCGGGCGAATATGGAAGCGGCACAATGCTCAATGTGAGCGAATGTACCCTGGGAATTTCATCCCTCTCCGAGCACAAGGAAGGAGCCTGGGAATTGCTTGAATTCATGATGACGGATGACGCAATACCCGAACGGGACTTACCTGTGCATAAGGATCTGCTGGAAAAGAATTTTCTGGAGGCACTGGGACTTGATTACGTGTATGATGCGGAAGGGAATATCATGTTGGATGAAAACGGAAAGCCCCTGACCAGGGAATTGTATACCATGCGATTGGGCACAGTTCCCATACAGGAGGACGTTGACGCGGTAAGGCAGCTGTTGGAAAACGCGGAACCTGAAAACCTGTCCTGGAGCAATATCTTTCATATCATCAACGAGGAAGCCGCACCCTACTTTTACGGACAGAAGACTCTGGACGAGGTGGTGGATATCATCCAACGGCGGGCCCGGCTGTGTGTGAGCGAGAGCCGGTAAAACAGGCAGATGAACAAAGTCTTTACACCGCAGGCACGGATCGTCAGTAAAAGACAGCTCCTCCCGCAGGTGCAGTGTGCAACAAAAATTTATAAAGTTTTCAATTGAATATCCCTCCCTAAAGTGGTATCATAAAAAAAATGATTGGAGGATTTTACATGACGGCTAAAGAATGTATCACAGGACGCAGAAGCATCAGATCCTTTACCGACCAGCCTGTTCCCCATGAGCTGCTGGCACAGATTGTTGAGACGGCTTCCTTTGCTCCCAGCTGGAAGAACACACAGATCACCCGTTACATTGCTGTGGAGGGTGCAAAGAAATCGGAACTTGCAAAATGTACCAGTCTTTTCCCCGGAAACGGCGCCATCATGGAAAAGGCTCCTATGGTCATTGCCGTTACCATGATCAAGGGACGTTCCGGTTATGAGAGAGACGGTTCTTTCTCCACCGTAAAAGGCGACAGATGGCAGATGTATGATGCCGGCGTTGCCAGTGAAGCATTTTGTCTCGCGGCTTACGAACAGGGGCTTGGCACCGTTATCATGGGACTGTTCGATCAGGACGAGGCAGCAAAAGTACTGGATATTCCCGAGGACAGAGAGCTTGTTGCCCTCATTCCCATGGGCTATCCCGCAGAATCTCCCGCCGCTCCCAGAAGGAAGACCGTGGAGGATTTATTAACATTTCAGGAATAATTGAAAGTCGAAGAGTTTACTCTTCGACTTTTTTTCTGACAATTCGACGGATAACGACATACTGTGTAAAAACAGTCTGTCCATTACTTCGATTTCCGGTCGAAAGGAGTACCAGACAAAATATCGTATACAGAATACAGTCCGCCCCTGCGCTGTCGGCACGGACTGCCTGATATACACAGCCCGGCAACCGCCCGTGATCTGCCCGGACGACTACCGGCCCTGAACATTTGCACAATTCACAAGTAAGTAACGCAGAAATATAAGTACAGCGCAGAAAAGAGGTTTAAGATGAGACATTTAATGAGTCCCCTTGATTTTTCTACGGAAGAGCTTGACAGGCTTTTTGATCTTGCCAATGATATTGAACGGAATCCTGAAAAATACGCACACGCCTGCGACAACAAGATTCTGGCTACCTGCTTCTACGAGCCCAGCACACGCACACGCTTAAGCTTTGAATCCGCCATGACACGGTTAGGCGGCAGGATCATCGGCTTCTCCGATGCCGCGTCCTCTTCCGCCTCCAAGGGGGAAAGCGTGTCCGACACCATCCGCATCATCTCCTGTTATTCGGACATATGTGCCATGCGTCATCCCAAGGAGGGCGCTCCCATGGTAGCCGCTGAGAGATCCGGTATACCGGTGATCAATGCGGGGGACGGCGGGCACCAGCATCCCACCCAGACTCTCACCGATCTCCTGACCATACGGAGCATGAAAGGAAAGCTTGACAACTTTACCATCGGTCTCTGCGGCGACCTGAAATTCGGCCGTACCGTCCATTCGCTGATCAATGCCCTGGTGCGTTACAGCAATATCCGCTTCATCTTCATCTCCCCCGAAGAGCTGAAAGTGCCTGATTACATTACGGATATGCTGAGAGAAAAGAATATTCCCTATGAGGAAGTCATCCGCCTGGAGGATGTGATGCCCCATCTGGATATCCTCTACATGACCCGCGTGCAGAAGGAACGCTTCTTCAACGAGGAAGATTATGTCAGGTTAAAGGATTTCTACATTCTGAATACCGTGAAAATGGCTCTTGCCAAGAAAGATATGCTGGTTCTCCACCCTCTTCCCAGAGTGAACGAGATATCCGTGGAAGTGGATGACGATCCCAGAGCCGCATATTTCAAACAGGCACAATACGGAGTCTATGTACGGATGGCACTGATACTGACACTGTTGGAACTGGCTTAAAGAAGCATAATTACTGCAAACAGCAATGGAACAGGAGGCGCAACCATGTTAAACGTAGGAAAAATTGAAGAAGGATTTGTATTAGACCATATCGCTGCAGGCAAAAGCCTTTCCATCTATGAACATCTGCAGTTGGATAAACTTGACTGTACCGTAGCGATCATCAAGAATGCACGCAGCAATAAAAAAGGCAAAAAGGACATCCTCAAGGTGGAATGCGATATCAACACACTGGATCTGGATGTCCTGGCATTCATCGATCATAACATCACCGTAAATGTCATCAAGAATGGCGAAATTGTGGAGAAGAAGGATCTGGTTCTGCCCAGGCAGATCAAAAATGTGATCCGCTGCCACAACCCCAGGTGCATCACCTCCATCGTACAGGAAATTACCCATATGATCTATATCGCAGATGGCGA
>CAMWWF010000255.1 GCA_947177885.1 uncultured Lachnospiraceae bacterium | reverse complement strand
TATTACGAAGAAGCTGTCGAAGAGACAGAAGTTTACGGGGAGTCGGAATATTACGAGGAGGAATACCGCAGGGAGCCGGAGTATTACGCAAAAGACAAGTCCGGTGCAGGCAGATATCACAAGCCGCCGAAAAAGGAGCCGCATACCCATGGGGGATTTTTCCAAAGGCTGCAGCGCGGCATAGGCGCAATGAGCGTCATGGACAAAGTGATCTCCGGCATGGGTGTGGCAGTACTTGTGTTGGCCCTGGTGACAGGAAGCTTATACGTCAACTCCAGGATCGTGGAGGGGCAGGTGGCTGATTTTGCCGGTGTGGGCAGCCAGTTGGACGGTATTGACATGATTGGGGAGCGCGGTCTTCTTGCAGTGGCTGATGCGGAACTTGCACGTATGGCGGCAGCGGAAGCGGTTCAGGTGCAGGATACGGAGCAGCCCAAGGAGTATCAGGAGACGGAGTACGGAAGGAATATTACGGTATCCCTGAACCTGACATCCGTGCAGAAGGATCTGAAGATCAAATTTATCAATCAGGCCAACGGCAAGCTGATCTCCAATGTGCCCTTCACCGTAACGGTGACCGGACCTGACGGCAAGAGTGTGGTCTGGTCCGACGACGATATGGACGGCATTATTTATAAAAAGGATATTACACCCGGCAGCTATACAGTGGTCATGGAGACATTGTCGGATGAGAAATACAGCGACTATAACATATCCTCAACCCCGCAAAAGGTGGAAGTAAAAAAGGATATCGATTATAAAAAAGTGGATGTATCCAACGAGATCAAGAAAGAGTCCGAGATCAATGCGGCGAAGGAGGATACCAAGCAGAATGTCACGGTAGTGGAGTCTTCCCTGCCGGACACCGTTGACTGGGTGGAGAGCAAAGTCATAGATGCCACTTACAACGAGGTGTCCAAAAGCGCCATTCCCGATCCTGCCACGCTGGCATCGTCAGGAAGTCTGACTAAGGTGGCGGAAACAAAGACGACGGTTTCCGGTGCGAACCCGCCTCTCGCGTTACAGGGTATCACATTGGATCAGTCGGAGGTGACAGTATTCTCCGCCGGTACGATTACGGTCAATGCCACGGTGTCAGGTGCCGCAGCAACATCTCCCGCTGTGACGGCTGCGTCCGCAGATACCAATGTGGCTGCGGTTTCCGCATCGGGAACGACAGTGACCGTTACAGGGGTCAATCCGGGCAGTACGACTGTTACGGTGAGCTACACGGAGAATGGGAAAACAGTTACGGAAAATTTTTCGGTCACGGTGAAAAGTCATCCCAGAGAGGATCGCGTTACCAAACTGAAAGATGCCGGCGGCAATCAGCTGTATGTGTTGGACAACGGCACTTACAGAGAGGCTGTTTATGCGGATTACTATACGGCGGATAAGTTTTTTGTGAGAGGCGACTCCAAGTATTCCGGATGGCAGACTTTGGACGGAAAGGTTTACTATTTCAATTCCAACGGTGAAAAAGTCACCGGCGAACAGGTGATCCAGGGTGCAAAATACAATTTTGCAAGTGACGGATCTCTGGTGACGGGTTCCGGGGATATGGGTATTGATGTGTCCAAGTGGAACGGAAATATTGATTGGGCGGCAGTGAGCAATTCCGGTGTATCCTATGTGATCATAAGATGTGGTTACAGAGGCTCTTCTCAGGGCAAACTGATCGAGGATCCCAAATTCGTTGCCAATATTCAGGGCGCTACGGCAGCGGGCTTAAAGGTCGGCGTCTATTTCTTCACTCAGGCGGTGGACGAGGTGGAAGCGGTGGAAGAGGCGTCCATGGTGCTGGAGCAGATCAAGGGTTACAAGATTTCCTACCCGGTATTTCTGGATGTGGAGCCCAGCGGCGGACGTGCGGATTCCATTGACAGGGCGACCAGAACGGCGGTGTGCAGGGCATTCTGCGAAACCATACAGGATGCCGGTTATACGGCGGGCGTCTATGCCAATAAAACATGGCTGACCAGCAAGCTGAATGCAGGCGAGCTGAGCGCTTACAAGATATGGCTGGCTCAGTATGCAGCCTCCCCCACATACACGGGAAAATACGACCTGTGGCAGTACAAATCCACCGGAAGCGTCAGCGGGATCAAAGGAAAAGTGGATATGAATCTGAGCTATCTGGGATATTAAAGTAATACAGATATAAAAATATATAGCCATAACGAGTCAAAGTATGTTAAAATGTCCGTAAAGGGCAGAGCCTAATGGACGTACATGCATCTGCCAAGCCGGCTTGGACAGATGCATGGTCGGCCATTTGGCGAGCGAAGCGAACCCGTAAAATCAAAGATTTTGCGGGTCTGCCCGAGGCAGGCGGAAAAAAGAAGAGGCGAAGGGCAGAGCCAAGCGGATGGACGTGCATCTGCAAAGCCGGCTTGAGCAGACGGAAAAGAAGAGGAAACTGTTCAAGATTTGTGGTAATTAATATATAAGGAAAGGGATAATTTATGAGGACATATCTGGTGACCGGCGGAGCGGGATTTATCGGCTCCAATTACATTCATTATATGTTTCGGAAGTATGAAGACGAGATTCGCATCATCAATGTGGATGCTCTGACTTATGCGGGAAATCTGGAGAATCTGAAGGATATAGAGAACAGACCGAACTACACTTTTGTGAAGGCGGATATTTGCGATAAGGAGGCGATTGCCCGGATATTCAGGGAGAACGATATTGACAGAGTGGCGCATTTCGCCGCCGAGAGCCATGTGGACAGAAGCATCCGGAATCCGGAGGTCTTCGTACAGACCAATGTGCTGGGGACCGCGGTTATGCTGAACTGTGCAAAGGCAGCATGGGAGCAGCCTGACGGGAGCTATCAGGAAGGGAAAAAGTTTCTCCATGTGTCCACGGACGAGGTGTACGGCTCACTGCCTGATGATGATACTGCCTTTTTCTATGAGACTACACCCTATGATCCGCACAGCCCTTATTCCGCAAGCAAAGCGAGTTCGGACATGCTGGTAAAGTCATATATGGATACCTACCATTTCCCGGCGAACATTACAAATTGTTCCAATAATTACGGCCCCTATCAGTTTCCCGAGAAGCTGATCCCCCTGATCATAAACAATGCGCTTCAGGGAAAGAAACTGCCGGTTTATGGAGATGGCAAAAACGTCCGTGACTGGCTGTTTGTGGAGGATCACGCAAAGGCCATCGATATGGTACAGGAACAGGGAAGGCTGTTTGAGACATACAATATCGGCGGACACAATGAGAAACAGAATATAGAGATCATTCATATTATTCTGGAGACTCTTCAGGAGATGCTTCCGGAGGAAGATCCCAGAAAAGCTCTGGTGACAACGGATCTGATCACTTATGTGGAGGACAGGAAAGGCCATGACCGCAGATATGCCATAGCTCCCGATAAGATCAAAAAGGAGATCGGCTGGGAACCTGAGACCATGTTCAGGGAGGGTATCAAAAAGACGATCGCATGGTTCTTCGAACATGAGGAATGGATGAAAAACGTGACCAGCGGAGACTATCAGAAATATTATCAGGATATGTATGAAAAGTAAAAAAGAACCGGATAAATGGGAACGATGAACGTCGTTCCCATTCGGCGCGCAAAAGGAGGAAAGAATTTTCAGCCGTATGTGCGGCCGAAAACTGCTCTGTCGGAAATGGTGTTGAGAGGGCAGATACGGAACAGAAATGGAGGTTTTTAGTGATGAAAGGAATCATATTGGCAGGCGGATCGGGAACCAGACTGTACCCTTTGACAAAGGCAGTGTCCAAACAGATCATGCCGGTGTATGACAAACCTATGATCTATTATCCGCTGTCCACGCTGATGCTGGCGGGAATCCGGGAGGTGCTGATCATCTCAACTCCCAGGGATCTGCCTGTGTTTGAGGAACTGTTAGGGGACGGACATCAGTTGGGCATGGAATTTTCCTATGCGGTACAGGAGTCCCCCAGAGGGCTGGCGGATGCTTTTATCATCGGGGAAAAATTTATCGGAAGTGACAGAGTGGCGCTGGTGCTCGGCGATAATATTTTCTATGGACAGAGCTTCTCCAGAGTTTTGCGGGAGGTGGCGGCAAGGGAAAAGGGAGCTACCATTTTCGGGTACTATGTCCGGGACCCCAGAGAATATGGGGTGGTGGAGTTTGACGAGAGCGGCCGGGCTCTTTCCATTGAGGAAAAACCGGAAAAGCCCAGGAGCAATTATGCGGTGCCGGGGCTGTATTTCTATGATAATGACGTGGTGGAAATTGCCAGGAATGTAAAACCCTCCGCCAGAGGAGAGATTGAGATCACCAGTGTGAACAATGAATATCTCTCCAGGGGAACCCTGCATGTGGAGACTCTGGGAAGAGGGTTTGCGTGGCTGGATACGGGAAACCATGACGCTTTGCTGGATGCCTGTGATTTTGTAGCTGCTTTCCAGAAGAGACAGGGACTGTACATTTCCTGCATAGAGGAGATCGCGTACAAGAGAGGATTTATTGATAAGGAGCAGCTTTTGAGGCTGGCGGAACCTTTGATGAAGACAAATTACGGAAAATATATGGTTGAGGTAGCAAATGGACTCTAAACTGAGAAAATTGACCATCATGGGTTCCATAGTGATGATCCTGCTGGTGTCCGTTCTGGTGGTCTTCGGCAATACGGATCATGACGGCAGCAGACCTCACAGCGGGACAACGGAAGAAACCCCGCAGAACAGTCCGGAGCCGGAGCCGCAGCCGGAGTCGGTAAGCTATGAGGCCGGGCAGGTGGGCGATGACCTGTCGGCGTTCATGCGGGATGAAACCTTTTTTGATCCGGAGATCAATCCTATTCTGGAGGCCGCCCGTGAGCAGGCAAACCGTCTGTCGCTGATGGTTACTTCTGTGGAAAAGGATCTCCGTATCCAGATC
>CAMWWF010000254.1 GCA_947177885.1 uncultured Lachnospiraceae bacterium | reverse complement strand
ATCCATGGCTACACTATAGTCATTGGTAAATGAACCGATAAAAGAGAGAATTTCATGCTTTAAATTCTGGAAGAAATTTCCTTCTGCCTTGGGCAAAGTATCTTCAACACCCTGAACTTCCAGCCAATCGATTGTCAGAGCCTGCTGTGAAAGTGTAAGAACCGCAGATCCCAATGATGTAATAGAGTCTGCTATAGATGTCACCTTATCTGTGATCTTACTGGGGGATTCCGCTATGCTGAGAAACATCTCCGCGGCTCTGTCTATGGTAGAGCTTACATCCGTAGTGCCGCCTGTGATCTCCGTTACCTTATTGCAGATCTCTGTCAGACGCTCGCCTGCATGCCGAAGATCATTTGTAAGATTAGGAAGACGCTTCGTCAGCTGATAATCCTGATACTTTGTAGGCGAAGTACTGGTTATTGCCGTAATGGAATAATAAACCGCCGAAATTTCATCAATGGTCTCCCGAAGTTCGGTAGCGGCTTCCGCGTACGCGCCAAGAGCACAAGTCAGACGTATGGTATTTACTCCCTCATTAAAATAGAAATATAAATCCTCCCCTCCCACAGACTGCAGATAACCTGTCTGGAAAGAGTTGGAATAAGGAAATCTCACATCTTCCGCTTCCGCATAAGGAACGCTGCCGTTGATGGAAACGGAACGGATGCCCGAGAAACCTACACTGTCCTTCTGTTTATACCGCATTGCAATGCGGTACAATCCGCTTTGAGGCACTTCAACCTGCCACTCCAGCCATTCTCCGGCCTTTTTCCAGCCGCTGCCTCCGATGGTGTTGAGCACGATATATGTAGGGTCATAGGGCTCAGACAACGCAGAGGTACGGTCATTCTGCGGATAATAGCTGGGATTGGACTTCAGATGAGCATCCTCTCCCTGAACACGGTATCCGCCGGAACCTATCACCTGTGCTCCCTCCGCCTGTTTCGCACTGAACCAGGAGGCAAAATCCGGCAGATCTTCCGCCGGGCGCACGGTAATATTGCGGATAATCATTCTGTCTTTTATAGCTTCAAAAGTAATACTGTTTTTTCCCTTCTCGAAATAGAACTTCAGGCCTTTGTCATCCCCATAAAATCCCTCGCTGTCACTGAGAGACACTTTCTGCCAATCGGCCACTTCTACCTGAGGAGGAAAAGACTGGTTGCCTTCCATCTCCTTGTAATCCTGGTTTGCATTGGTATACATCCGGTAAAATACCATCGGAGAAGCCTGTGCAAAAGGCACCTCCCCATTCAGAAGGAGACTCATCTGAATATCGTTGCCGCCGTCCGGTACCACGGCATATTCCAGATCGATCTGATATAAGCCTGCACTCTTAATATCAACATCCCAGGTTATCCGTCCGCTGAGTCCGGTTAATACGGCATTATTTTCGTTATCCACGGTCACGTCCATACCATCGACTTCAGTATAGTCAGACCCTTTTAACGTAATCGTGTCCGTACCGCTTACGGCAGATTTATAACGGCCCAGATACTCTTCATAGCTTTCCGCTATTACATATTCCGGCACCTTGCCCTGTGCGCCGCTGCCTTCCGCAGCTTCGGAAATCCTGGCTGGTATGACAGACATACAAAGGGAACCTGCCAGAGCAAGCGCTAGCGCTATCTTTTTTTTGTATACATTACGCATGTGCCATCTCCCATCCATTTTAATACAAGGGGGTCCTTGTATTTCCAAGAACCCCTTGCACTCTATCTATTCCTCAGTTCCGTCTTAGGCTTCATCTTCACCTTCAGCGTCTTCGCCTTCAGCATCAGCATCATCACCTTCTGCATCAGCATCGTCGCCGCCTTCAGCGTCATCGCCGCCTTCGCCTTCAATTTCAATTTCGTGGAATACATCTTCTGTAGCATATCCGGCCTCAATCATCAAAGCCATATCCTGATTGTAGAAGGATTCCATTGCAGAACGAACGGAAGAATCACCGTACATTGTGCCGTTAGGAGCCATCTGCAGACCGATTCCGCTGTTTCTTACGAAAACATAGGGCTCAAGACGCTCTTTGCTCAGGGACCAGAAATACAGATCCTTGTCGATACCGTCTTCCAGCCACTCTCCGCCCTTCTGTTCTCCGTCGGGAACATAAGCGGTCATCTTGCTGTCCCATCCCATCCACTCAACCAGCATGGTAAGAACCTGAATGGGCTCTGCCTTATCCTTTACGGTATCAACCATGCAAAGGATCTGGCCGTCAAAGTGGCTTGTTACATAATTGTCGCTCAGAGTAAGGTAATCTCCGGACTCTCCTGTATGTCCGATGGTTACATTGCTGCCCCAGGGATAAGGAACAAAGCCCAGTTCAAATTTGAAGCCTGCGTCACCGGAATTAATGCCGGCCGCCTGCCAGGCAGCACGATGAGCGATGGCATAGGTATTGCCTGCATCAAAGGTTGCTCCGGGATGATTCCATGTGTCATACTGTGTCTTTCCTGTCTCTTCGTTGATGGAAGAAGGAGCACGGCCAATCAGTCCGTCGTTCAGACATCTTGAGAAGAAGTCCAGAACCTCCAGGAAAGGATCGCTTACGTAGTTCAGTTCGCCTGTGGGGGCTACGATAACCTCACCGTTGGCTGCGGTAGCAAACAGCATCCAGTAATAAGGATCTACGAACATAGGATACTCATCTGCGCCCATGTAGGACTTCATTTCCTTCAGGTAATTGTAGCAGTCATCATAGCTCCACAAACCCTTGTCAAACATTTCCGCAGGAGTAGACTCCATACCCAGCTGCTTAATCATGTCTTTATTGTAGTAAAGTCCTTCACCGCCCATACCGCTGGAAATACCCCAGCTCTTTCCTACCCAGTTAAAGAAGTAGTCATCGTTGAACTCACTGTGTGCTGCCAGATCGCTGGTGAAATCATACAGAATATTGTTCTTGATATAGGCACCTGCATGCTGATAATACACATCCATGATGTCAGCAATGGGCTTTCCGCCTGTGTACTCCATTACGATCTGATTGTTCAGCTCATCCCAGTCATTGGTGGGAAGGGGAACAAACTCAAGCTTTACATTGTACTTAGCTTCGATATAATCTTTTTTCTCCTGGCGCTCAGCTTTGGTCATCTCGTCCAGATCTGCAGCATCAGGGTTCCTGAGGCCCAGATCATTGTGATCAAGAACTGTCAGGGTAATGCCGCCCAGGTCATATGCAGGGTACAGACCATTACTCTGGTCTTCAACACCACTTGTCTGTGAATCATCCGGTGTAGAAGCATCATCCGGTGTAGAAGCATCATCCGGTGTAGAAGCATCGTCCGGCGTGGAATCCGACGGTGTAGAATCCGACGGCGTGGAATCCGACGGTTTGCTGTCCGACCCTTCGTCGCCACAGCCTGCCAATGACATGGACAGCATGCATACGGACATTGCACATGCCATTGCTTTTAAGAGCTTTCTTTTCATAAAACTACCTCCTTGTTATATGGCTCTTTTTCAGAGCATCATAAGTTGCTTTGCAACTATTGTTGCCGAAATTAATTATTGGTGACAGCGGCTCCGCTGCCTCCGTAGAGCCGAATCGGATCTTTCAGCTCCAGTTTAACTACAGTCGTTTCTTCACTGCAGTCTTCCTGATTCAAATAAATCCAAAGCGTTCCAGGAATATCCATCCAGGGCGCTCCTCCGTGCACATCATAACGCAGTTCCTTTCCGGAATGCAGCACAGTGGCTCTCTCCACTCTGTTCTGAAGTCCCTTCACGCAGATAGATTCCTTCGGTTCGTTATGTACAAACAGATAAAGAGTCTTTCCGTCCTTGGAAAGAACACTTCCGTCCCCGTAATAATTTGCAGGAATGCCGGCTACAGTATCATACACAGCTTCTTCGTTTTCATGAATCCACCTGCCCAGGCCCAGAAGAACCGCCTCCTGTCTGGGATCAACCGTACCGTCCTCCATGGGACCGATATCCAGAAGAAGATTGCCGCCCATGGTAAGGCAGTCACAGAACATATGTATAATCTGTCTCAAAGACTTATAGTGATTGTCTCTGTGCTGATAACCCCAAGAAGAATTAATAGTAGTACAGAATTCCCAGGGTCCTTCAGGACGGTTTACAGGAATGCCCTGCTCCGGTGTAAGATAATCACCATGACCGGCAAATCTGCTGTTTATAATCAAATCTTTGTTGAATTTGAGAAGATAATCCTTAAATTCGGGAAGTCCCCACTGTTCGGCGCTTCTCTCCCAGTCTCCGTCAAACCAGAGCAGATCCACTTTGCCGTAGTTGCTCAGGATTTCCGCCAGCTGTGCGCGGTCAAATTCCAGAAATCTCTTCCACGCCTCCAAGTCCTGCGTGCCGTCCACAGGTTCGCTGTACCGGTTCACTTTGCTTAAGTCCTTGGGAACCACTCCATTCTGATATACGGACGCGTAATCCGGATGGGACCAGTCAATCAGGGAATAATAGACTCCCACCTTCAGTCCTTCCTCGCGTATGGCCTCAATGTACTCTTTGAGAATGTCTTTGCCCGCAGGAGACTTTTTCACCACGCTCAGATCATTGCATTTCGTATCAAACAAAGCCACTCCGTCATGATGTTTGCTGGTGAGAACCGAATATCTTGCGCCGCTTTTCTTGATCAGATCCGCCCAATATCTGGCGTCGAATTTTGACGCGGTAAATCCGTTAAGCTGACTCATGTAATCTTCATACGAAATTCTGTCATGATAGAAAGACCAAGACTCTCCAATACCCTTTACGGCATAGATACCATAATGAATAAAAATACCCAGTTTTGCTTTTTTAAACCATTCCTGCATGATACTCCCATCTGCTTAATAGAAATTTCATATATTCATATTATACTATTTTAAGCAATTTGTCAATTTTTTTTAATATTTTGTCTCTTTATTTTAATATTTTGTTCATTCACAAC
>CAMWWF010000253.1 GCA_947177885.1 uncultured Lachnospiraceae bacterium | reverse complement strand
AAATAAAAATGAGTTTGGATATGATGAACAGAAGATATTGGACTTCATGCTGGATACACTGGCACACCGGGGGATCTCCGGTGAAATGCTGCGGAGTGATCCTGCCGAAACCGATCAGGAGAAAGAAGAGTAAAAATGAACAGTATAAACCATACAAAAGAATTATACAAAACCATGGGCATCTCACCGGAGGTATACGAGTATGGTGAGACCGCTGTCCGGAAGCTGCAGGAACGGTTCCGACAGATCGATGATGTGGCGGAATACAATCAGTTAAAGGTACTGGAAGCCATGCGGAAGAATCAGGTCAGCGAGGCATGTCTGCTGGGAACCACAGGCTACGGCTACAATGATCTGGGAAGGGATACGCTGGAGACGGTCTATGCGGATGTATTCCGGACGGAGGACGCACTGGTGCGTCCCCAGATCACCTGCGGAACACATGCGCTGGCGCTGGCGCTGATGAGCAATCTCCGTCCCGGTGACGAACTGCTTTCCCCTGTGGGGAAACCCTATGATACACTGGAAGAAGTGATCGGGATCCGTCCATCTGCAGGTTCCCTTGCGGAATACGGTGTGAGCTATCGACAGGTGGACCTGCTCGAGGACGGCAGTTTTGATTACGCAAACATTCAGAAAAGCATCCATGAAAAGACCCGTCTTGTGACCATACAGCGCTCCAAGGGATACCAGACCAGACCCACCCTTTCCGTGGAGCGTATCGGTGAACTGATCTCATTTATCAAGAAGATAAAGCCCGATGTTATCTGTATGGTGGACAACTGTTACGGTGAGTTTGTGGAAGAGAGGGAACCCGGCGATGTGGGAGCGGATATGGTCGTGGGTTCCCTGATCAAGAATCCGGGCGGCGGGCTGGCGCCTATCGGCGGTTATATCGCAGGAAAGAGAGAATGCGTGGAGAACGCGGCATTTCGTCTGACCTCTCCCGGACTGGGCAAGGAGGTGGGAGCCTCCCTGGGGATCCTGAAAGATTTCTACCAGGGACTCTTTCTTGCCCCGACCGTTACCGCAAATGCCCTGAAAGGGGCTGTTTTTGCGGCAAATCTGTATGAGAGGCTGGGATTTCCCGTGGTGCCGGACGGCAGTGAGAGCAGGCATGATATCATTCAGGCGGTTACCTTCGGAAATCCGGAGGGTGTCATCGCTTTCTGCCGGGGGATCCAGTCGGCGGCGCCGGTGGACAGCCATGTGACGCCTGAACCCTGGGATATGCCGGGCTATGATGCAAAGGTCATCATGGCTGCGGGAGCTTTTGTGTCCGGTTCCTCCATCGAACTGTCGGCGGACGGCCCCATCAAGCCTCCTTATGCCGTATATTTTCAGGGCGGTTTGACATGGGCACATGCCAAATTCGGCATTTTAAAATCTCTGCAGTCATTGGTGGATGCCAGTCTGGTGAACGCGGAAATGCTGAAAATATGATCTGCGTGCTTACGCGTTCCTGCGTCTGCCTGCACACCGCATTTTGCTCATTTGGGAGCTAAACCGCACAGACGGAAATTTCTTTCTGTTGCAATATGTAGAAAAACATCAAAATAAAATCTATGAATTTTATATACAGGTTTTCAAATTTGTGGTATTATAAAAAGACGTATGAGGGCAATACTTCCAATGGGCAGGAAGTTCTTCCCGTTTTATACTCGTGAGCGCGTTTATCTGCCTTTTTCCGTTTCCGTATTGCAGAAGCGTTCACTCGCTATACATTTCATTGTCAAATGTTTCAGATCGTGAGTATAAATAACGAAAAAGAAGAGGAGATACTTTGAGAAGAGTAAATTGGGTACTGGTGATGCTGGTGCTGGTGGGATTTGTGATCGGCCGCTTCATAGGAACTTTCTTTGAGGGAAGCTTCCTGAATTACGGACAATCCTTCGGGCTGACTTCCCCCATGGTGCTTGATCTGGGATTCTTTGTGCTGACCTTTGGTCTTACGATCCAGATCACCATAGCGAGTGTCATCGGAGTGGTGATAGCGCTGGCGGTATACCGTTTTATCAGATAGTTTTATAAGGTTCTGATCCGTCGGAGAAGGTTGCAGGGAGATTGATATGGCAACCGGAAACAACAATCAAATTTATCAGACACAGCTCCTTCCCTATGAGAGATTTCTGCGGTTCGGTCCGGAGAATCTGACGGAAGCGGAGCTGTTGGCGATCATTATCCGCACAGGCACAAAAGACTGTAATGCCCTACAATTGGCGGAGAAGGTTCTTTCACTGGCGAAGTTCCCCAAGGAGGGGTTGCTGGGACTGTATGATGTATCCGTGAAGGAGCTTCAGAATATTAAAGGGATCGGTGAGGTCAAGGCGGTGAAGCTGAAATGTCTCACGGAACTGTCCATGCGTATGTGCACCGCAACCGCAAAGGAAGGAATGTGCATCAACAGTTCGGGGCAGGTGGCGGATCATTTCATGGAAAAGCTGCGGCATAAAAGGACGGAATGCGTGATGCTGGTCTGCATGGATGCCAAGGGACAGGTGATCTCGGAACAGAAACTTTCCGAGGGAAGCGTGAGAATGTCACTGATCTCACCCAGAGAAATTTTTCTGGCGGCGCTGCAGTGCAATGCGGTCAGTATCCTGCTGGTACACAATCATCCCAGCGGCGATCCGACACCCAGCAGGGCGGACAGGGAACTCACCGCCAACGTAAAGGAATTGGGGGATAAGATGAACATTCCGCTGTTGGATCACGTTGTCATCGGTGACAATCGATACATCAGCTTTAAAGAGGCATCACTTCTGTAGGATGCACATAGATCGCACACAGATTCTTTTCACATTATTACGTTAAGAAAGGGGCTTTCATTTTGGCAAACAACGCATTCGGTATCGATCTCGGTACCAACAATATTAAAATCTACAGCAGGGGTGAGGATAATGTTCTCGTGGAAAAGAACATGATCGCCATTGAAAATAAAAACACACTATTTGCCTATGGTGACTCCGCATTTGAAATGTATGAGAAGGCGCCCAGCAATATTCATATTTCTTATCCTTTGTCCAACGGTGTTATTGCGGATATCAAAAATATGGAGACACTGGTCCGCTATTTTATCGGTGATCTGCAGAAGGGCAACAACAAGCCCGCCGATTTCTTCATCGCGGTTCCCACGGATGTCACGGAGGTGGAAAAGCGCGCTTTTTATGATCTGATCCGGGATGCCAACGTTAAGGCGAAGAAGATCATGGTAGTGGAAAAGGCTGTCGCGGACGGCCTGGGTCTGGACATTGATGTTAAGAATTCACAGGGTGTCCTGGTGGTGAATGTGGGATATGAGACCACGGAGATCTCCATTCTTTCTCTGGGCGGCATCGTACTGAGCCGTCTGATCAAGACCGGCGGGCTGAAATTCGACGAAGCGATCCGGGCTGCAGTGCGCAAGGAGTTCAGTCTGATCATCGGAGGAAAGACTGCGGAGACAGTAAAGATTTCCCTGAGCGATCTGGAGAAGGCGGAACAGGGAGCCGTAGTATACGGCAGGGATATTGTGACAGGTCTTCCGGTGGAGAGGGAGATTCCCACCAGACTGGTGGATCAGTGTCTGGAAGAGCATTTTAATACGATCATCGACAATGTGAAGGTGATCCTGGAAAGAACACCGCCCGAATTGGCGGCGGATATTTACCGTCACGGCGTCTATCTCACCGGCGGTGCGTCCCAGGTGAGCCATTTGTCGGAGCGTCTCGCCACAGGGACAGGTCTGAAGGTGAATGTTGCCGAAAATCCTGTCACCAGCGTTGTCATGGGTCTCGCCAAGATCATCAAGGACGACAACTATAAATCTGTAGCCTATGCAATCGAAGGGATGAGTAAATGAGCCCGATCATAAAAAGAAAAGGGGAGAGATTTACTTTGCCGAGTAAATATCTCCTTTTGATTTTAACCATATTGTGTACAGGCATGATGCTGGTCACGTTTGGAACCGATGTGTTCAACCGCCCGCTGAACACGGTGGTGGGGTATGTCATTGTTCCTTTTCAACGGGGGATCAGCAAGATGGGAGGCTGGCTATCCAGCCGGTCCGAGGAACTGGTACAGATCAGGACACTTTTGGACGAAAACGCCAGACTGCGGGAGGAGATTGCCGCCCTGACGGAGGAGAATACGCTGCTCCAGCAGGACAAATATGAACTGAACAGAATGAGGGAGCTGGTGGCGCTGGACGAGCAATACGGTGAATACGATAAGGTGGGCGCACGGATCATCGGCAGAGACTCCGGAAACTGGTATTCCTCCTTTGTGATCGATAAAGGCGCGGATGACGGACTGGCAGTGGATATGAATGTGATCGCCGGCGGCGGACTGGTGGGCAGGATCACTTCCGTAGGTCCGAACTGGGCCAAGGTGACTTCCATCATTTCCGACAACGTCAACGTCAGTGCCATGACGCTTTCCACAGAGGATAATCTTACCGTGACAGGCGATCTGAAGCTGATGGCGGACAATTGTATTACTTTCAGTCAGCTGGTGGACAGCCGGAACAAGGTGGTAGAGGGAGATAAAGTGGTAACTTCCGACATCAGTGATAAATATCTTCCCAATATACTGATCGGCTATATCAACACGATCAGCAAAGACAACAATAATCTGACGAAGTCCGGTCTGATCACACCAGCAGTGGATTTCGAACACCTCAGTGAAGTGCTGGTCATCACGGATTTGAAACAGACCGTGGAGGAATAGTGCGGATCTGAGTCGCCGTAGTCCTGCGGCATGGAGGTTATATGCTCAGAAAGGTGATTGTTACTCTATTTATATTGGCCTGCTTTATATTACAATGCAGTGTGTTTAGCGGTCTGGCCTTTGCGGGGATCATTCCGAATCTGATGATCATCCTGACTTCCTCCTTCGGATTCATGAGGGGCGAGAAGGAAGGACTGATTATCGGTTTCTTCTGCGGATTACTAAGTGACATTTTCTTC
>CAMWWF010000252.1 GCA_947177885.1 uncultured Lachnospiraceae bacterium | reverse complement strand
TCATGAACGCTTCCGCGCGGACAAACTGATCGAAGATTACTGTGCGGACATCGGGGTCGAACTGGAGGTGTGCGTTGACGCGTGGAGCCAGGAGAGGATGAAGGCTTTCGTGGAGGAGAAGAATATTCCCTGTCCCGGCTGCGGCAAGCATAATTTTACGGATATCAGACAGTTCAACCTGATGTTCAAAACCTTCCAGGGTGTCACCGAGGACGCGAAGAATACGGTGTATCTCCGCCCCGAGACGGCCCAGGGTATTTTTGTAAACTTTAAGAATGTACAGAGAACCTCCCGCAAGAAGATTCCCTTCGGCATCGGTCAGATTGGTAAGTCTTTCCGCAATGAGATCACTCCCGGTAACTTTACTTTCCGTACCAGAGAGTTTGAGCAGATGGAGCTGGAATTTTTCTGTGAGCCAGGCACGGATCTGGAGTGGTTCCAGTACTGGAGAGGATTCTGCCGCGACTGGCTGCTCTCTCTCGGCATGAAAGAGGAGGAGATGCGCCTGCGTGACCACAGCCCTGAAGAATTATGCTTCTACAGCAAGGGAACTACCGATATTGAATTTCTGTTCCCCTTCGGCTGGGGCGAGCTCTGGGGCATTGCGGACAGAACCGACTATGATCTGACCCAGCATGCCAATACCTCCGGCGAGGATATGAGCTATTTTGATGACGAGAAGAAGGAGAAATACATACCCTATGTGATCGAGCCTTCTCTGGGTGCGGACCGCGTGGTTTTGGCGTTCCTCTGCGCAGCCTACGACGAGGAGGAACTGGAGGGAGGCGATATGCGCACCGTACTCCGTTTCCATCCCGCGCTGGCACCTGTCAAGATCGGTGTGCTGCCCCTTTCCAAGAAGCTCAATGAGGGTGCGGAGAAGATCTACACGGAATTATCCAAAAAATATAACTGCGAATTTGATGACAGGGGGAACATCGGCAAGAGATATCGTCGTCAGGATGAGATCGGGACTCCTTTCTGTGTTACTTATGATTTCGATTCCGAGACAGACAATTGTGTCACCGTACGTTTCAGGGATTCCATGGAGCAGGAGCGTGTAGCGATTGCAGAACTGGATGCTTATTTTGCAGATAAGTTTACTTTTTAAGTAAATCATATTCAGGGAGAGCAGAAGCTGCATTCTGCTCTCCCTGTGCGTTGCGGCACTTCGGGAAATGATTCCCGAAGTGCGCAGGGTGAAAAGACGTTCCAAGTCGCACGCCAGGGAAATGTAAGACGAATAAATTCGTCTGAAAGTACGGCATTTCTCATTCGGATCGGGTAGCGAAAGTTATGTCTGGGCGGCATGAATGATGGGAGGCAGGAGTGTGAGATGGACAGGGTAAACAGGATGGAGATTTTTCGGATCCTTGGAATAGAAGAGACGAAGGATGAGAAACGGATCAGGAATGCTTATCGCGACAGATTGTCCGTTACCAACCCCGAGGATGATCCGGAAGGGTTTAAACGCCTTCGAAACGCTTATGAGGAAGCCTGCAGACTGGCGAAGGAAGACGGCGAAGTACAGGAAGAGCCTCCCAGGGACACCACGCCCTCCGGTCTGTGGATGGAAAAGGCAGCTGAAATCTATAGCAATATCCACACCCGGCAGGATCTGAAGCTCTGGGAAAAGTTGTTTGCGGAGGACTGCTTCCTGTCTCTGGAGGATGAGGAAAACTGTCGGTTTAAGCTGCTGAGATTTCTGATGGATCATTTTAAACTTCCTACGGATGTGTGGAAGCTGTTGGATAAAAGGCTTTCCATTGTCAAGGACGCGGCCGGACTGCGAGAGCGGTTTCCTGCGGATTTCGTGCGTTATATCCTGAATAAATGTGAGCGCGGTGAGGATGTGGAATTTTCCCGGTTCGAAGGCCCGGAGGACGGTGATTATGACCTGTTCATGCAGTGTTATGACCGTACATGGCAGGCTCTGGCCGAGGGAAAGCTTGAGGAGGCGGCGGAGAATATTGCGAATGCGGACACGCTGGGCATCTGTCATCCTGTTTTGGAAATCTGCCGGGGAGATCTGATGAACCGACAGGGAAAGTCTGCGGAAGCAGTGGCACTGATGGAAGAACTGTTGGAAAAGCATCCCAAAGACGGCATGGTGCGTTATAATACCGCGGAGATACTGTGGAAGCAGGAGGGAACGGATAACGGTCATTTTCGTGAGAAGGCTGCACGGATTTACGAAGAGTTGAAAGAAGAAAATGATGATCATTATATGGCAAATGTCCGTCTGACGGAGTGGTATTACGAAAAAGGACAGTACAGGAAAGCGAAAAACTGTGCGGAGAAGGTTCTTTCCGGCGGTTCTGACGAAGCTTTTATGGAGCTTTTGGTGAAGATCAACGCGGAGATAGAGAAGGAACTGGAAAAGGAATACCGGGAGACGCGGGCGTGGGAACCTGCGCTGGAGCTGTGCTGGTGTTATCTGCAGGACGGTAAGATATCCGGAGGGGTCATGCTGGCGGTCAGCATAGAAAAGCAGCTGCCGCCCGAAAAGGAAGCGGAATTTAACGGATTGATGGCAAAGCTTTTTGTGGAGGAGGCGGAGTACGAGGACTCCATTGCCATGACCCGTGCATGGGAAGAATCTCTGCGTAAGAAGCTGGAGTCCGATGAACCTGAGGAAGAGAAGAGGAAGGACCGTGACCGGCTCAGGCAGGCTCATCGGATCCGGATGCAGTGCTATCACAATCTGGGTTTCAAAGATAAGGAACAGTTTCGGAAAGCTGTGGAAGAGGGGAATGCGGTCCTCACGAATCATCCCAAGGACATTGGGATACTGTTGGAGCAGGCGCAGCTTTTCGCGGAAATGGAAGAGTATGAACAGTGCCTGGAACTGGTAAACAGGCTGGTGGAGGAGTATCAGGTATTTGCGGCCTATGCCGCTTCGCTGGAGGCTTATCGAAAGCAGCTGGATGCCGCAGGAGTGATCCGCAGCGGCACACAGTGTATCCGGTATTTTCCCGGTTTTGTAAAGGCTTATGAATATATGGCAAAGGTGTATCTGGATCTGGACTATAAGGAAGATCTGGAGAGGATACTGGATGAGGCTGAGAAAAATCAGATCAGGAGCGATATTCTGGAGGCCTACCGGTATCAGCTTACCCACAGGATAATGGAATTGTCGGTACTGAACAATAAGCTGTGCCATTTTCGTGAAAAGTATCGGGATCGTGTGGAAAAGGGAGATATGACCCTGTATCAGGAGGGGCTGCGGATCCTGACGGAGTATCTTTATCATTATCCGGACAGTTATATGTTTGTGGAGCGCGGATTGTATCACAGGGCGGCGCACCATTATGCGGAGGCAAAGGAGGATTTTGAGAAGGCCGTTGCCCTGGAACCGACAAACAGCTACGCATTGAATGGTCTGAGTTTCGTCTACAGATACATGGGAGATTATGATAAGGCGCTTGTCTGCATCAGGAAGGCTGTCCTGCACATGGATGAAAATATGTCTCCTGTCATATATGAGGATATGGGGCATCTGTATTCCCTTCTGGGTGACTACAGAAGGGCGCTGACGGCGCATATGCGGTTCGAACAGCTCAGCAAAGGAAAAAAGCGGAGCATACGCAGTATGGAGGAACTGGCGGAGTGCAAACTGCGCATGGGACAGACGGATGCCGCGGACAATATATACCGGCAGATATACGGACAGGATATCCGGCAGCAATATATGCGCAGGGCGGACCTGTTCAGCAGAAACGGTGATGAGCGGAAGACCAGGGAGATTCTGGATGCATGGCGGAAGGAACTGGGACTGGATAAGGACGACCCCGTCAGCAGATACCTCAGACATATGCGAAACAGTGAGCGGAAGCCATATTACAGCGATTATTATCTGCAGGCCGCATGGGCGGAACTGATCTTCGGAACCGCGAAGACGGCTGTTCGGTATCTGGAGGAAGTGATCGCCTGCAATACGGATAAAGGAAAGGAACACCGCCTGCTGGCGGATGTTGTCTTCGGATGCATTGTCTGCGGGGACGACAAGCGGGGGAAGAAGTACGGCGAGAAGCTCCGGATCCGGCTCAACCGGGAATTCTTCCAGACCGGGGACAGCTTTTTCAACAGCGCCAAGAGCAAGTTGTATTACAGAATACTGGGCAGCTTTTACACGGCGTCTCCCGATACGCTGCAGGAACTCTTTGACCAGAAAGACACTGCGGAAAGATGCCATTTCTGCACCAACCCTTTCTGCAAGGAACTGGAAGGAGTCTACATAGTGTTTCTGTACCGGCAGGGGAAAGACCGGGAAGCGCTGGAACGTCTTACCCGGAATCTGGAGATATTTCCCCGGGATGAGTTTATGCTTGCCGTTAAGCATACTGTGTTCGGGGATAACGTGGAAGGGATGAGGAAGTAAATGATAGTAGGAATTGATTTGGGCACCACCAACAGTTTGATCGCATATTTTTCGGAAGAAGGTCCCAGGATCATTCCCAACAGACTGGGAAAGAACCTGACGCCTTCCGTGGTCAGTGTGGATGAAGAGGGAAATGTGTATGTGGGGGAGACTGCCAGAGAGCGGATGAGCCTTTACCCTGATTCCGTGGCCCAGACTTTCAAGCGGAGTATGGGAACGGAGAGGGATTATATTTTAAGCGGAAAGCGTTTCAAACCGGAGGAGCTGTCCGGCCTGGTGCTCCGTGCCCTGAAGGAGGATGCGGAGGCCTATCTGGGTGAGGAGGTCACGGAGGCTGTGATCAGTGTTCCCGCGTACTTTGACGATAAGAGGCGGAAAGCCACCAAGAGAGCGGGAGAACTGGCGGGACTGAAAGTGGAGCGGATGATCTCCGAGCCGACTGCCGCAGCCGTGGCGTATGGATTGTATGACAAGACCCGGGATACCCGTTTCCTGGTGTTTGATCTGGGCGGCGGAACCTTTGACGTGTCCATTCTGGAACTGTATCACAATATTCTGGAAGTCAGGGC
>CAMWWF010000251.1 GCA_947177885.1 uncultured Lachnospiraceae bacterium | reverse complement strand
TAAAGGGATTTGCATGGTGGGAAATTGCGGAGAAGATGGGGTATTCTGAGCGGCATATAACTCGTATTCATGGTGAAGCTTTGGCACATTTTCAAATGCCAAAAAAAGAAAGATGTCCTAAAATGTCCTAGAATGTCCGACTAAAGTGTGATATTATGGTATCATCGAGAAACGAAAGGGAAGAGGCAGTCCGGAGGGGCTGCTTTTTCTGTTTCCCAAAAACGACGAATGAGAGGTGGTGATGGGTGAATGAAGAAGTAAGAGAGAATGCTTTTGCTGATTATCAAAAAGGGATGAAGTATAAGGAGATAGCAGAAAAGTACGGGGTCAGCTTATCGGCAGTGAAGTCCTGGGCGGCTCGATACTGGAAAAAAGAAGGTTGCAACCAGAAAGAGAAAAAGTTGCAACCCCAAAAGAAGAAAGTTGCAACCAAAGGAGCGCAGCCCGGGAATAAAAATGCCACAGGCCCTCCGGGGAATAAGAACGCAGTGAAGACAGGAGAGTTTGAGACTCTCTTTTTTGATGCGCTGGATCCGGATGAGAAACAGCTGATAGCTGGTGTACCGAAGGATAAAGGGCAGCTGCTGTTCCAGGAGATACAGCTTTTGACAGTGAGAGAGCGTCGGATGCTGAAACGAATTGAAGATATCCGGACAACAGTGGAATACCAGAAGAATGGGGAACCGATACAGGGGATGACACTGGTAAAAATACAATCCGGAATTGAGAAGGAAAAAGAAACTGATCTGAAAGAATATCACGGGAAGCTTGGACAGATACAGGCTATAGAGGAAGCATTGACCCGGGTGCAGGCCAGGAAGCAGAAAGCCATTGATTCTTTACATCGATTTGGTTTCGATGATGCCCGGCTGGAAATCGAATTGCTTAAACTTGATATGGTATCCGCGAAGCTGGGTGGTCAGGACACAGAAACAGCAGATGACGGATTTCTTGCTGCGTTGAATGCAGAGGCATCTGGTTTATGGGGTGATGCGGATGGAGATTAGAGTGCGCATTGCTGACTTAAGGCAGAAAGTGCAGCAGATAAAGCAAAAACGGCAGAAGCTGAATCGGATGCAGCTTTTTAAGTTCAAGCCATTTTCCGTGAAACAAAAGCAGATTCTGACATGGTGGGCACCAGACAGCCCAGTAAAGGAGTACGACGGGATCATTGCGGATGGAGCTATCCGTTCAGGGAAAACCGTGTGCATGTCGTTGTCCTTTGTATTCTGGGCGATGAGCAGCTTTGCCGGTCAGAACTTCGCCATGTGCGGCAAGACTATAGGATCCTTTCGGCGCAACGTGCTGTTCTGGCTGAAGCTGATGCTCCGAAGCAGAGGCTACAGGGTGACTGACCATCGGGCTGACAATCTTGTAGAGGTCAGCCGCGGTAATGTGACGAACTATTTTTACATCTTCGGCGGCAAGGACGAACGGAGCCAGGACCTGATACAGGGGATCACCTTGGCGGGCGTGTTCTGCGATGAGGTCGCGCTGATGCCTGAGTCTTTCGTTAACCAGGCCACGGGCCGTTGCTCAGTTGCAGGATCAAAATATTGGTTCAACTGTAACCCGGACGGACCTTGTCACTGGTTTAAGGTAAATTGGATTGACAAGTCCCTGGGATTCCTGGGAAAGAACAAAGCTGCGGTACTCAGGGAAGAAGCCATAAAGGAAGGCAGGGAGCCTGACCTGAAAAAGCTTTTGTATGTTCATTTCACCATGGATGACAACCTGAGTCTGGCAGAAGATATTAAAGCCAGGTACCGATCAATGTATTCCGGAGTATTCTTCAAACGTTATATTCTCGGTCTGTGGGCAATGGCTGAGGGTATTATCTATGACATGTTTGACCAGGACAAGCATGTGGTGGATGTGGAGAAGCTTGTCAGGGCAGGGAAGATTAGATGGAGCGGGGATTACTACGTAAGTTGCGACTATGGAACCCAGAATGCGACAGTGTTCCTGCTGTGGCGCAGAGCAGATGACGGGAAATGGTACTGCATCAGGGAGTATTATTATTCCGGACGGGATAAAGGCGTACAGAAGACAGACGCTGAGTTCTCGTCTGATCTTCGGACGTGGCTGGATGGTATTGCTCCCCGGTATGTCGTGATAGACCCTGCGGCAGCCAGCTTCAGGGCACAGCTGAAGAAGGACGGATTCCATGTCAAGGGCGCTGCCAATGACGTGCTGGACGGCATCCGTTTTGTAGCCGGCCTCCTGAATCAGATGCAGCTTTTTTTTGATAGATCGTGCGAAAATACCATAAAAGAGTTTGGATCGTACATCTGGGATACCAAGGCGGCAGACCGGGGAGAGGATAGGCCGGTGAAGGATCAGGACCACGCAGTAGATGCGGTACGCTACCATGCGTATACGATAATCCGCAGGCGTGGAAGGATGAAGGTACTGGAGAGGTGATGTGATGGAGATCGAGGTGATCAAAAAACTGGTAAATGCGAGCGGGAAAAAGCACCGGGAGATGATAAGGGAATCGTCTGTGGCAGAACGGTATTACCATAAGAGGAATGACATCTTGAAAAGGGGCACACATGGGCGCAGCATGGACGGGAATCCGATACGTTCTGCGGATAACCGTATTCCGGCCAACTTCTACAATATCCTTGTGAACCAGAAGGCTTCTTATCTGTTCACGGATCCGCCGGTTTTTGACGTAGGGGACGATGAGGCCAATGAGGCGGTGCGGGCGGTACTCGGTGACTGTTTTTCAAAAATATGTAAGGATCTGTGCATCGGAGCCTCGAACGGTGCCGTTGCATGGCTTCATTACTGGAAGGATAGCAGCAACGCGTTCCGATATGCGGCGGTGGACCCGAAGCAGATTGTCCCCGTCTGGACGGACGATCTGGAAAAGGAGCTGGCCGGGATCCTGCGGGTGTATGACCAGATCGATGGGGAAGGCAAAAAATGGAATATTTATGAGTACTGGGACAAGGAGTGCTGCTATGCATTTCGCAAGCGGTCCCGGGATGTCATGGATGCACTGAAGCCATATGATCTATGCTGGGCGGGGCAGGAGCAGCCGGACGGGAACCCAGACTCATGGCTGCACGGCTTCGGCGAGGTGCCTTTTATTCCGTTTCCCAATAATGCGGAAGGCAGCAATGACCTTAACGATGTGAAAGAGCTGATAGACGCCTATGACAAGGTATACAGCGGGTTTCTTAACGATCTGGAAGATATCCAGGAGGTAATCTTCATTTTGACGGGGTACGAAGGGGAAGACCTCGATGAATTTCTGCAGAAACTGAAAAAATATAAGACCGTTAAGCTGGAAGGCGACGAGGAGGGGAAGAGCGGGCTGAGCACCCTTACCATAGACATTCCCATTGAGGCCCGTGAGAAGATGCTGGCCATGACTCGCAAATCGATTTTTGAGCAGGGTATGGGGATCGACCCGGATCCGCAGAACTTTGGCAATAGCTCGGGGGTGGCGCTTTCCTACTTATATTCGCTGCTGGAGTTGAAAGCTGGGCTGATGGAGACGGAGTTTCGGCCGGGCTTCGGCAAGTTGGTTAGGGCGATCTGCCGGCATGTCGGTGTCGAAGTGGGGAATATTGTCCAGACATGGACAAGGACATCTGTGCGCAATGAAACCGAGCTTGCTTCCATCGCACAGCAGAGTGTGGGGATCCTATCGTTAAAGACGGTGCTGTCCAACCATCCGTGGGTAACAGACGTTGATCAGGAACTTATACAGCTGGAGGAGCAGAGGCAGCAGGAGCTGTCTGAACAGTACAACCCGTTCAGGCAACAGGGCGGGCCTGATGATGTTCCAGAGAAGTCTCGCTCAAAAAAAGAAGGTGATTCAGATGGCAAGGATGAAAAAGTTTGATGTTCTAGTTGTCCCGGTTGAAGTGGAGTATAAGAAGCCCATCCTTGGGCGGCTTTTCGGTCTGCTTTGCTGGCTGATGGTTGTCAGGGTGAAAAAGTTTAATCTCACAATGAAAGGTCAACCTATATTCAGCTTTTACCGTCTGATCGCTCCCCGCTTCCTGAAAGGCGGTGGGGCTGATGAAGAATAGCGAATACTGGAAGATCAGGTTCGGGCTGCTTGAAGCGGCTCAGAATCGGCTGGGGCTACAATGTTATGCGGAGATCGAGGAGCAGTACAGACGGGCACAGCGCCAGCTGGAGGCGCAGATCAGTACGTGGCACCAGCGGTTTGCAGACAATAACAGCATCACGCTGGCCGAGGCCCGGAGGATGCTGACCGGCAGGGAACTGGCAGAATTCAAGTGGGATGTGAAAGACTACATCCGTTATGGGGAAGAAAATGCTCTTAACGGTCAGTGGATGAAGCAGCTTGAAAATGCATCTGCTCGATACCATATCAGCCGCCTGGAAGCATTGAAGCTTCAGACGCAACAGAGCCTTGAAGTAATGTTTGGGAATCAGATGGACACCATTGATTCCGCCATGAAGAATATTTATACCAGCGGGTATTATCACACTGCTTTTGAGATACAGAAGGGAGTGGGCGTTAGCTGGGACTTTGCAGCATTGGATGAAAAGAAGGTTCAAAAGGTCATTAATAAACCATGGGCGGCGGATGGGAAGAACTTCAGCGAGAGGATTTGGGGGAATCGCCAGAAACTGGTAAATGAGCTGAATACGGAGTTGACCAGGAACATCATGCTTGGACAGGATCCGCGGAAAGCAATTGATGCCATCGCGCGAAAGATGGGTACTTCAAAATCAAATGCGGGACGTTTGGTCATGACAGAGGAAGCTTTTTTCAGCAGTGCAGCCCAGAAGGATTCATTCAATGAACTGGGGGTAGAACAATACAGGATCCTGGCAACGCTGGATTCCCATACATCAGAAATCTGTCGTGAACTGGATGGTAAGGTGTACCCTATGAAGGACTATGAGGCGGGCGTGACGGCTCCTCCTTTTCCTGTCTCATATACCCATCTGACGCTGCCGACGA
>CAMWWF010000250.1 GCA_947177885.1 uncultured Lachnospiraceae bacterium | reverse complement strand
GATTATACATCAATTCCTTGCGTTTGAGGTGTCAACTAAAATGATACAACATCAATTTGTGCATAAAGCAGCTTCCTATCACAGGTATCCCTTGTGGCTGCAATGGCTGCCATCAATATCAGGTAGCGAATAAAGCCAGAATATAGCAAAACAGGGAGAAAGTGAGACAGATATTTTTTGAAATATAATTAGGTACCTTGACAATATCCTCCCTGTAGTGATATAATCAAGGTACCTAAAGAATAGGAGGGCGATTTATGCAGGAAAATATCATTTGTCCTGGATGTGGACGGCATTGTAATCTGGAAAGGCCGCACTGCGGCAGAGGGGAGGAATACCGCCGTACCGGGGAAATGCCGGAGCGGAGGCAGGAGAAGCAGCAGAATCAGGAAATGCGCACAGCCGATGATCCAACAGATATCAATGACAGGCTGATTATCAGCCTGCGGGATTTACATCATATCATGCGTTCTCTGTATGAGGGGAAAGCGAGCCAGAAACGGATTCTGATCATCCTGAACCAGTCGGGAGCGATTACCCAGAGGGATTTGACGGAGCGTTTGGGAATCCAGCCGGGTTCAGCCAGCGAGATCCTGTCCAAGCTGGAAGGAGCAGGCTGGATCGCCCGGACACAGAATGAATCTGATCGCAGGACGACAGACATCTCTCTGACAGACAGCGGCAGGGAAATTGCAGAAGAGGCGCTGAGGCAGCGCAGACAGCGGCATGAGGAAATGTTCTCTTGTCTGCCGGAGGAGGAAAAACAGGAACTGCTGTCCCTTCTGGAAAAAGTCCGCTGTGACTGGAAAAAACGGTATAAAGGAGTTGAGGATAGCTGCGGACATCAGGATGGACATGGGCATCATGGCGGCCATGGACACCACGGAGGGCACGGACACCATGGAGGTGACGGACATTATGATGGGCAGGGGCATCAGGAAGGTCCCCACAGGCATGGAGGGAATTGATGATGTGGAAATATATCAGACAGTACCTGTTTTATGCCATAGCCGCAGGCTTATTCATGATGGGAGAGGTGCTCATGGATCTGATCCAGCCGGGTATTATGAGCCGGATTGTAGATGACGGGGTTCTTGGCGTGCGTAGCGGGGGCGCTGCCAATCTGCGCCTGGTTTGGATGCTTGGACTGCAGATGATAGGCCTTGTCCTGTTCGGGGGCTTATGCGGCTCCCTCAATAATGCATTTGTCCATATGTCCAGCCAGAATATCGGCAACGAAATCCGGAAAGACTGCTTCCGCAGGATCATGACATTTTCCTTTCCACAAATTGACCGTTTTGGCACCGGCTCTCTTGTGACCAGGGTGACCAATGATATTACCCAGGTGCAGAACTTTGTCTCAACGTTTGTGCGGGGAATGATCCGTACCTTGATGCTCACTTTCGGAAGCATGTATTTCATGTTTCGGCTGAATCTGCGCTTTGGGTTGATTGTATTGTGCGCCTTTCCATTGCTTGTGGGCATCATCGCCCTCTGTCTGGGGAAAGCAAATCCTCTGTTCTCCAGACTGCAGGCACAGCTTGATGCCATCAACGCCATTATGCAGGAGGATGTGTCAGGCATCCGCATCATTAAGGCCTGCGTCCGGGAAGCTTATGAAAAGATGCGCTTTGGGAAAGCCAATGATGATCTGATCAGGACGCAGTTAAAGACGCTTGTAATCTTCGCTTTCATGAATCCGCTTGCCAACGCACTGATGTATATAGTAGTAGCCGTCATTTTGCTGGCAGGTTCTTACGAGGTAGGAAAAGGCAGCGCCACACCGGGAACCGTCATGGCGGCAATCACTTACACCACACAGCTTCTCAATGGCGTTTTGATGCTTGTCATGCTGTTCCAGAATATTTCCAGAGGAACCATTTCGTGGAAACGGGTAAAAGAGGTGCTTGACAGTGAACCGGATCTGAAAGATGGAGCCTTTGATGGCAGAATGGAAGAAAGGCATTTCACGGCTATACAGGGCGAGATTGAATTTCGTGATGTTTCCTTTGCCTATCCCGGGAGCGACCAGGATGTACTGTCGCACATCAATCTGAAAATACGCAGAGGGGAGACTGTGGCAGTCATGGGAGCCACCGGGTGCGGAAAAACTACTCTGGCCAGTCTGATCCCCCGTTTTTATGATGCGGGTACCGGTACAGTCCTGGTGGACGGAGTCGATGTGAAGGAATACAGGCAGGAGGTGCTTCGGGACAAAATTGCCGTGGCCATGCAGAAAAGCGAACTGTTCAGTATGACGATTGCGGAAAATATCGCGTGGGGCATGCCGGGAGCGGATGCCGCGCTGTTAAGGGATGCGGCTGCCACCGCACAGGCGGACGGCTTTATTTCTTCCACAGCAGAAGGGTATGCTGCTATGGTTGCCGAGCGCGGCATGAGCCTGTCCGGGGGACAAAAGCAGCGCGTCTCCATTGCAAGGGCTGTTTTAAAGCCTGCTGAAATCTTTATCTTTGACGATTCCACCAGCGCCCTTGACCTAAAGACTGAAGCGGATTTATATCAGGCGCTAAAAAAATCCCATCCTGACAGCACGAAGATCATCATTGCTCAGAGGATTGCTTCCGTGCGCACGGCAGACCGGATTGTGGTTCTGGAAAACGGCGGCATCTCGGCCTGCGGCACCCATGATGAATTGCTGGAATCCTGTCAGATTTATCAGGATATTTATCATTCCCAGATTGGTGAGGAGGCTGAAAGCGCATGAGCACGAACCAGGATTCCAAAATGGCAGACCGTAGCATACCCGGTATGATGAACCGGCGCGAGCGATTTGCGGAGGCGGAGCACGCCGACAATGTCGGAGCTACGGTCAGGCGCATCATCACTTATTTTATGCAAGAAAAAAAGCTGGTCATCTGCATGCTGGCGGTCGTTGTATCCGGCACCCTGTGCGGTATTTATGCGCCAAGCCTGCAGAGCAGGGCTGTGGATATCATTGCCGGGGAAAGAGCAGGCGCGCTTTCCCGTACACTATTGTTCATGCTCTCGGTTTACTTGCTTTACAGCGCGTGCAGCCTGTTGCAGGGGCTGTTTGGCGCACGGCTCAGCCAGAATGTAGTGAAACGGATGCGGGAGGAACTGTTTGGAAAGATCATGGAGCTGCCGATCCGTTATCTGGACACCCATTCCCATGGCGATGTGATGAGCCGCATGACCAATGATATTGAAAATATTTCCACCACCGTTTCGCAGTCCATACCGTCCCTGTTTTCGGGGATCCTTACGATTATCGGAACTGTGGCGGTCATGCTGTGGTACTGCTGGCAGCTTGCCCTCCTCAGCCTTGCCTCTGTTCTGCTGACGCTGATTGCAACGAAGTTCCTTTCGGGCAGGGTGCGCAAGTTCTCGCGGAGGCGGCAGATGCTGCTGGGGCAGCTGAACGGAACTGTGGAAGAAATGGTTTCCGGATATCGTACCGTTGTGGCGTACAACCATCAGAATATTACAACAGATGATTTCTGCAGTACAGCCGATTCTCTTACGAAAGCCGGGATCAAAACAGATGTTTTCAGCGGTGTCATGGGGCCGGTCATGAACTGTATCGGTAATATCGGTTTTGTCATTATTGCGGCTTTCGGAGGTTATTTTTCCGTAAAAGGACTGATTTCCGTGGGCGTGATCTCTGCTTTCATCGTCTATGCAAAGCAGTTCAGCCGCCCCATCAATGAGATCGCGCAGGTTTACGGACAGCTTCAGACGGCGATTGCCGGTGCGGAGAGGGTATTCGTCGTGCTGGACGAGGAGGATGAGGACAAAGCCGGCGAGACTCTCGCGGAAGAGGAAAAGGCGGCTGTCACATTCCAAAATGTGCGTTTCTCCTATGATGGGGAGAATCCTGTGATCAGGGATTTCACGCTGACGGTTCCCACTGGCAGGAAGGTGGCGTTAGTGGGCGCCACCGGAAGCGGGAAGACGACCATCGTCAACCTGCTCATGCGGTTTTACGATATAGAAATCGGGGAAATACGGATAAACGGCCAGAACATACAGGATGTATCCAGGGAGAGCCTGCGGGGGAATATTGCGATAGTCCTGCAGGATACCATTCTGTTTTCTGATACCGTCCGGAATAATCTGAAATACGGCAATGACAGCGCTGGGGAGGAACAGCTTACGGCGGCGGTGGAAATGAGCCAGTGCAGGGATATGATAGAGTTTCTGCCCCGAGGGTATGACACGGTGCTGACCGGTTCCGGCGCAAATATCAGCCAGGGGCAAAAACAGCTCCTTGCCATTGCCCGTGCATTTGTAGCCGATCCCAAAATCCTGATCCTGGATGAAGCCACGTCCAATGTGGATACCCGCACTGAAAAGGCCATACAGGATGCCATGCACAGCATCATGCAGGGACGCACAAGTATCGTGATCGCCCACCGTCTTTCCACCATAAGAGATTCCGATTTGATTGTGGTCATGGATCAGGGCGGGATAGCGGAGAGCGGCAGCCATGAGGAACTGCTTGCGAAAAAAGGCAGATATTATGAACTGTATATGACCCAATATGCCGGATTTGCGATATAGATGTTGGATAGTGCGGAGGAGCGGCAAAAACTTAGTGGCTTAATGTTTATTTTGGGATTTGTTATTGCAGGCTTATATCGAGTACAAAAAGAAAGTAAAGTATAAAATTATTCCGTTTTTATGGTAATACGACAACTTCCGAGTTGTCTAAATAACCATTACCACAATCAAAACTGAATAAGTAACACAGCGTCAGAGCGTATAGGAAAATTTATGCGCTCTATTTTATTGTAAAGGAGCAGATTTATGATCAAAGACAGCAAGACAGGACAACGAGCCACCCGATAGCACCCACCCACAAAAAATTATTGCGGAAGGCACAATGTAGGCACTGAAAAAATGGAAACGGTATTCAAGCGGATAGCCTAGAGCGTGTTTGAAAAATCATTCCCGCCATCTATACGTCCCACTTTGCGTGAT
>CAMWWF010000249.1 GCA_947177885.1 uncultured Lachnospiraceae bacterium | reverse complement strand
ACGCATCGGCAATCCAGAGCTGAAAGCGGCAATTAAATGCGTTCACGAGTATAAAATTTGCGTCCGCCATCAAATAAATTTACGACGCTCCGGCACAAATTTGCGTGTGAAAAAGCAACACATCAGTTTGAGCTTTCACACCATTTCCTGTTTCTGTGTGCGGTCTTCAGTTACATGACAGACGGTAAGAACATTATAAAGTGATCGGCGGCAGTTCGGCAAAGGGGATGAATGGACTGGGAGGAATTGTATGGGGACAAAGTTCCTTTTCCATCCAGATCATATCGCTCCACGCGTTCTGTTTAAAGCCGGAAGCGTGAAAATGGGCCACTGTTTTATAGCCGAACCGTTCGTGAAAAGAGATGCTGGAGGGATTGGGGTAAGCGATACAGGCGCAGAGATTGCAGACGTTCTGCATTGTCAGGATTTTTTCTAACGCCCTGTACAGCTCTGTTCCGATGCCCCTGTGTCCCATATCCTCCCTGATATAGATGGAAGTCTCTGCGGACCAGGCGTAGGCGGCTCTGATCTTAAAGGCGGATGCGTAGGCATAGCCCAGAATGATATGATCTTCTTCCGCGGCCAGATAGGGATATTTTTCCAATGTGCGGCGGATCCTTTCGGCGAAGTCCGCCACAGAAGGCACCTCATACTCGAAGGTGATGGATGTCTTCTCCACATAAGGCGCATAAATCTGCAGAAGCTGCGGGGCGTCTGCGGGGGTGATGATCCGGATGTTCATGAATTTCTCCTTTATGTGATACGCTTCTGTATTGTTATGATGTTTTGTACAATACTACAGCTATAAAAAAGAGAAGTCAATCAAATTCTCCGGCAAGTTTTCAATTGCAAAAAAAATCGGAATCTGTCTCTCAAAATCTGGACATTTATTACCAAATTAGGTATACTATTAAGGACGTACTGAAACAGGGGTATCAGAATGAAACGACGCAAAGGCTTTGATAATAGTGTGGCTCAGGCGCTGGCGATGGTTATGCAGTTCGGCATAAATATGCTGGTGCCGATCTGCTTTATGTCAGCATTGGGAATCTGGCTGGACAGAAAGTTCGGCACTTCCTTTTGGATGATACTTTTGTTTATCGTCGGCGCGGTGGCGGGCGGACAGAATGTATATCGCATGGCAAGGCAGGTATACGGGGGAGATAAAAAGGGGTCGGACAAGGAGCACGGACGTTCCGGTGAAAACAGTGGAAATATTGAGAAAGAAAAATAGGACGCTTTTGGAGCTGCAGACAGGGATCGTATTTGTTGGCATTCTCTGCCAGCTCGTGGGAGCTTTTATTGTGGAACGGCAGGGATATTATGCGAAGAGCCTGTGGTTCGGTGTTTTAATGTCTCTTGTGGCCAGCGTACATATGTACCGCACCCTGGACAGAGGGTTGGACTGCGGAGCGGATGCCTCCAAAATCATTTTCCGGGGGTATCTGTTCCGATACGCTTTTCTGGTCTTTGTGCTTGGGGTTGTCATGGTAACGGAGGTTATGAATCCCTTAGTCCTGTTCATGGGTTATATGAGTCTGAAAGTAGCGGCATTTCTACAGCCGTTTACTCATAAATTATGCAATGGTTTTTTTCATGAGACTGATCCGGTTCCGGAGCCATTGCCGGAGGAGGAAGTCTCGAGGGGGGAGAAAGCTTCCCAGGAAGCTTCCGGGGAATGATATTTTGGAAAGTTTTATCATAGTAATGAAAGAAACTTTCTCAGGGGAAATTCCACGGGAACTGTAAGTAGCTTTAAATATTAAGAAGAGGAGGTGAAACTATGGAACATGGCATCTTGTTATCCGGCGCCGATATTGACTTTATGATTCATGGAGTCGCCAGATATTCCTTTTTCGGTCATGAGGTGTGGATAACAACAACACATGTATGCGTCCTGATCGTCATGCTGATCCTGATTGGTTTTGCCATTGCAGCCAACCGGGCGATTGCCAGAGCGTCTGAAGTACCTGCGGGTTTTCAGAACGTGGTGGAACTGATAGTGGAAAAGCTGGACGGAGTTGTTGACGGCCCGATGGGCAAAGCGGCTCCAAAGTTTTACAACTACATCGGAACCATCTTCATATTTATTCTGTTCAGCAATATATCGGGCCTTTTGGGATTAAGACCGCCTACGGCGGATTACGGTGTGACGCTGCCACTGGGTATTTTGACTTTCACGCTGATCCATTTTAACAAGATCAAGTATCAGAAGCCAATGACCATCTGGAAGGATCTGTGCTCGCCGCTGCCACCATGGCTGCCGATCTGGTTGCCGATCAATATTATCAGTAATATTGCGGTGCCCATATCCTTATCCCTGCGTTTGTTCGCGAACGTGTTGTCCGGTACGGTCATGATGGCGTTGATATACGGCCTTTTAGGCTGGATCGCAACGATCTGGCCCGCAGCGCTTCATGTGTATTTTGATTTGTTCTCAGGAGCAATTCAAACCTATGTATTCTGTATGCTGACCATGACCTATATCTCTAATGAGATCGGTGATGGAACACGCCGTTAGGCAAAGCAAAACAAAATAGTAAACAGTAAATTAAAACAGTCTCAAAACGGCAGATGCCCTGTGCCGTCAGGCACAATGTGCCATATGGATCGGGAAAGAGGTTTTCAGCTGCGGTCTGCGCAGGTGAAAACTGTATTCCGTCAGGGGTATCGCAGTGAGGAGACGGAACAGATTGCCTTAAAGGGCAATGAAATCAGGAGGAAAGAAAATGGAATTTAATTCAAACTTTATCTTAGGTTGTTCCGCAATTGGCGCAGGTCTGGCAGTTATCGCCGGTATCGGACCTGGTGTAGGACAGGGTATTGCAGCCGGACACGCGGCAGCAGCGGTTGGACGTAATCCCGGAGCGAAGGGTGATGTAATGTCCACCATGCTTCTCGGTCAGGCAGTTGCGGAGACCACCGGTCTGTATGGTCTGCTTGTTGCAATGCTGCTGATGTTCGTAAAACCCCTTCTGCCCTAATCTATGAAAACGAAACGCTTAGATTTGTATAGGCAGAAAGGAGGCAAAGAATGATACTTTTAACAGGGGGCGAGTCCATGGAGAGACTGTTTGATCTGGACTGGCAGCTTCTGGCTGATTCCTGTCTGACCATCATTGCCGTCTTTGTCCTGTTTCTGGCATTGAGCTACTTTCTGTTCAATCCTGCGAGAAAGCTTCTGAACAATCGTAAGGAGAAGATTCAGGGCGAGCTGGAAACGGCCGCAAAGGATATGGAGAGTGCCCGGAGCTTAAAAGCAGAATATGAGAGCAAGCTTCAGGAAATCAACAAGGAAGCGGAGAGCATTCTGAGCGATGCCCGTAAGAGAGCGCTGAACAATGAGAACCAGATCATTGCCCAGGCAAAGGAAGAGGCTGCCGCTATTCTCGCGAGAGCCCGCACGGAAGCAGAGCTTGAGAAACAGAAGATGTCTGATGACGTAAAGAAGGAAATGATTTCCATTGCATCCCTTATGGCCGGCAAGGTAGTATCCGCATCCATCGATACCACCGTGCAGAATCAGTTGATTGATGAAACCTTGAAGGAAATGGGTGATAAGACATGGCTAAGTTAGTTTCAAAGACATACGGCGAAGCCTTGTTTGAGATCGCAATGGAATCGGGTGAGGACAAGGCACAGGAGCTGATGGAGGAGATCCTCGGCATACGCGCCGTGCTTCAGCAGAATCCAGAATTTGACGAGCTGATGAAGCATCCCGGCATTCCGAAGCAGGAGAAGCTTCAGGTGCTGAAGGAGGTCTTCCAGGGACGTGTCAGCGAAGAGCTGGAGAGCTTTTTGGAGGTGATCGTATCCAAAGAGCGATACAGGGATATGCCCGGTATTTTCAGCTACTTTGTGGACCGTGTGAAGGAGACCGGAAGGATCGGCGTGGCATATGTTACCACCGCTGTGGAATTGACGGCCGAACAGAAAGCGGCTGTTGAGTCGAGACTTTTGGAGACTACTGCATACAGGTCAATGGAGATGCACTATTCAGTGGATGCATCCATCATTGGCGGAATGATCATCCGGATCAATGACAGAGTGGTAGACAGCAGTGTCCGTACAAAGTTGGACGGCTTGAAAAAACAATTATTACAAATCCAGCTGGGATGACCGGTTGGAGGAAAGGTGAGACAGATCCATGAATTTAAGACCAGAAGAAATAAGTTCAGTTATCAAGGATCAGATTAAGAGATATGCGTCCAGCCTGGATGTATCCGATGTGGGTACTGTTATACAGGTGGCGGACGGTATCGCTCGTGTACATGGACTGGAAAATGCCATGCAGGGTGAGCTGTTGGAATTCCCCGGCGAAGTATACGGCATGGTGCTCAACCTGGAAGAGGATAACGTTGGTGTAGTACTGCTGGGCAGTGCTAAAAATATTAATGAAGGCGATACCGTCAAGACTACCGGGCGAGTTGTGGAAGTCCCCGTAGGTGACGCTATGCTGGGGCGTGTTGTGAATGCCCTGGGACAGCCGATTGACGGCAAGGGTCCCATCCAGACGAATTCTTTCCGTAAGATTGAGCGTGTTGCAAGCGGCGTTATTACAAGAAAATCTGTAGACACTCCGCTGCAGACGGGTATCAAGGCGATCGATGCCATGGTTCCGATCGGAAGAGGACAGCGTGAGCTGATCATCGGTGACCGTCAGACCGGTAAAACCGCGATCGCGATCGATACGATCATTAATCAGAAGGGTCAGAACGTTAAATGTATTTATGTTGCAATCGGTCAGAAGGCTTCCACCATTGCAAATATTGTTAAGACGCTGGAGGAGCAAGGCGCAATGGCTTATACTACTGTTGTAGTATCCACTGCAAGTGATCTGGCTCCTCTGCAGTACATTGCTCCTTATTCAGGATGTGCCATCGGCGAGGAATGGATGGAGAGCGGACAGGATGTACTGGTCATCTATGATGATCTGAGTAAGCACGCTACGGCTTACCGTACACTCTCTTTGCTGCTCCGTCGTCCGCCCGGACGTGAGGCATATCCCG
>CAMWWF010000248.1 GCA_947177885.1 uncultured Lachnospiraceae bacterium | reverse complement strand
ATCAAGGTATGAGTGAAATCCTGGCTGCCATGTCCCGCCCTCTTATGGCAGTGTATCGTTCTGTCATCCACAATGATGAAACCGGGACAGTGAAATGAGCTGGACAGCGTCACTGCCCCTGCCTCCAGTCCGGCTGCCGCCGTGATGATCTTGAATGTAGATCCCGGTTCATAGGTATCATTGATGCATCCGTTACGCCAGATGCTGTTTAACAGATCCTGCTCCTCCTGCGGGGAAAGGTTCTCCGGCGTTCCCTCCGGCAGTTCAAAGGGATTGTTCAGGTCAAATTCCGGTACGTTGACGCAGGCATAAATCTCACCGTTTTGCGGATTCATCACCAGAACCGATACGCTGTCCGCCTGCTTTGCAGCCATGGCCTGATTGGCCAGCTGGGTGGCATAGGATTGGATGTTCATGTCCAGACTGATGCACAGATCGTAGCCGCTGACCGGCTCCATGCGCCTTTCTCCTGCGGCCTCCACTTCAATCCCCTTGGCGTCGGTCACCGTCAGGATCTTCCCCGGCTCCCCCTCCATATATGTATCATAGACTACTTCCAGGCCGATGATTCCCTGATTGTCACCGCCGGTAAAGCCCAGCACCTTGCTGGCCAGATCATTATAGGGGTAATACCGCTTATAGTCCTCATCCACCTTTACGCCCGCCAGGTCGTACTCCCGTATTCTGTCCCCCACTTCCTTCTCCACATTGCTCTGAATGCGCTCCATGGAGGAATACTTTTCCACCCTCTTTCTCACGTAGTCTTCCGTCAGCTCCAGCTCCCGGGAAAGAATCTCTATCACTTTCTCAGGTTCCTCTATCTGGTTATAGATCACGGACACGGTACAGACTGTCTTATTGTCCGCCAGAACCTTTCCGTTGCAATCCAGAATACGTCCCCTGGCTGCCTTAATGCTTCGTTCCCTCTCATGTAAATCCGTGGCAAGGGAGGAATAATGCTCCGCCCGCCAGACACAGAGGTATACAAGCCGTCCGAACAGGAAAGCAAACATACCGGTACAGAGAAGGAATACTACCAGTATCTTCTTCCTGTGGAAGATCTTATTGCTGTCAGCAAGCATTTCCGGCCTCACTATAAGTCTTACTATACTTTATTCAGATGCCCTCCGGGTTATGATGATTACCTGACGGAAATTCCGGAATTCTGCGATTTATGCTGATTCCCCTGCCCGGAATCCAAATCTTTCGGCCATGGTTATTTCCCTGCTGTTTCCGGCCAAAAATCGGGAGTCGGTCAGGGAGCGGCACTCATGTAATATTAGGATTCACGGGAATATCCGGATTCGGCACGGATTCCGCACTGTCCACGGGCAGTCCCGTCTCCGCATCATATTTTTTGCCGGTATCAGGGTCCACGCGATACCCCGTCTCAGGATCTATGGGATAGCTCATCCAGGGCTGATCCGGCTCGTTGTTCCCGCCCGTACCGGAAGGGTCCGCATTCCCCCCGGCGCCGGGAGCCGCGTTATTTCCCCCCGTACCGGAAGGGTCTGTATTCCCTCCTTCCCCCGATTCCGTCCCGGTTCCGTCTTCCTCCGGAGTCTGTGTATACTGGCTGGTATTCTCCAGCTGCAGCTCGTTCAGCTCCTTGATTTCCTCCTCGCTCAGCTCCTCCGTCATATAAATATTCAGATAAGGAAGCGCTTCCATGAGGATACTGCGGGCGATCTCGGAAGCATATCTTGCCACATCCTGCTTCTCCTCGTTTACCCTGTCCACCACCACATAAATGGCAATCTCGGGATCATCCGCCGGAACACATCCGATGAAGGATACCACATACTCCGTCTCGGAGCGTTTATGGGTAATGGGATCAATGGTCTCTGCCGTACCCGTCTTGCCTCCCATGGTATAGCCTGGAGGCCTTGCCGCCTTCCCGGTTCCGTCGTCCACCACTGCCCGCAGAAATTTCCTGAGAAGCTCGGAGGTGGATTCCGATACGGTCTGCTTGAGAATCCTGGGCTCGATATTTTTCACGGTAGCCCCGCTGGCATTGGTAATTTTGTTCACCACATGGGGCTCATAGTAGTATCCCCCGTTGACCAGAGAGCAGAAACCCGTGATCATCTCGATCATGGTTACATTGAAGTTCTGTCCGAAGCTGTTGGTGGCAAGGTCAGTAGGCCCCATATTGTCCGCCACATATACAAGGCTGTCGGTCCTTGCTTCCCCCTCCAGGTCAATATTGGTTCTCAGACCGAAATTGAATATCCTCTGAAAAGTACAGAAATCATCCTTTCCTATGAGCTGAGCTATCTGGATCAGCGCTATATTGCAGGATTTTACCAGCGACTCCTCCAGGGAAAGCCATCCCTTCTGGTTATTGCTGCATTTTATGTCATGATCTCCGACTCTTAGAACACCGTTGCACTCAAAACTGCTGTTTTCATCCACGAGCCCTTCCTCCAGGGCGGCGCCTATGGTGAAGGTCTTTGCCGTGGAACCGGGCTCATAAGTATCTGTGATACAGAAATTTTTCCATAGATTAGTCAGGTTCGCATAGAGTTGTTTGTCGTCCAGGGAACTGATTACCTCCGCACTCAGGATCGTCTCTGTCTTCCTGACCTCCTCATACCCGTTCTCATTGGTAAACTGCTCCACCATTCTGGAGCCGATAAGCTTTTCCGGATTCCGCACGTCATTCAGGTCAAAGGTGGGGTAGCTTCCCATGGCGAGAACCTCCCCGGTATTCACCCTCATGATCACGCAGCCTATGTTCTCCGCTCCGTTTCCCGTCCTGTACTTATCCTTATGTGCGTCATTGAATTTCAGCAGATACTTCTCCACTATCATCTGCAGATTGGCATCGATAGTGGTATGGAGATTATAGCCGTCCACGGCCGCCTTAACTGTCCGCTCCAATGCCAGGTCGTCATTGAGATAACCGTATTCCCTGCCGTTGATGCCGTTTAAGGTTTCGTTGTAGTACCCCTCCAGACCATAGCTGCCCTGATTGTCCGTGCTGGTAAAACCGATTACATCCGCCGCCAGCGAGCTGTAAGGGTATATTCTCTTGTATTCTTCCTCGAACCAGACGCCCCTTATATTCTTATTCGCCAGCTGCGCCTCCTGAAACCCTTTAATCTCATCATAGCTGAGTCTCTTCGCCGCAACATACCAGGACAGGTCCTTGTGGGTGGTGACATATTCCCTGATCTGACCCATATCCAGGTCAAAATTCTCTCCCAACGCCTGCAGTGTGGGTTCCAGATAGATTTCCTTCCCTCCCACGGTGCTCGTCATGACCTTGGCGTCGATGATCAGATTGTACACCTTCTCGCTGGTGGCAAGTATGGTGCCGTTCACATCCACGATATTGCCTCTTCGGTAAGGAATGGTGGTGGATGTATAGCTTTGCTGGGAAAGCACCTGTTTCTGATAATTGGTTTCGTTCTCCCTGGTGATCCACACAAGCCGTGCACTCAGCCCTATAAAGGCCAGCAATATCAGCATGAAGAGCACCAGCAGCTTCTTCTGCATTTTTATGGAAAATCTTTTGCTGTTTCCTGATTTCTTTCCCGCTCTCACCTTACACCTCTGCTAATTATCCTCGGTCACCTGGCGCATATAATCCCCGCTCTCTCCCTCATACTCAATGACCTGCTCCTCTTTGGCATAGACCATGCCAAGCTCTCCTATTGCGATTCTTTTAATCTCCTCCAGGTTGATACCGCTGATGATCCGATTATATTCTTCGTCGTTTGAAAGCTTCAGAATATTCAGTTCACTCTGCTGGGCGGCCACAGCCTTAGTAAGATTGGTCAGCTCCGCCTGAAGCTGAATATAATTTACCAGGATAAATGCGGCGGCGCAGAGCGCAACCGCCAGAAAAAGCACATATCCTGCATTCATGTATCTGGCTTTATCGCGATTCTTGCGCACCTCATGGTGGGGCTTTTTTGCCGGCACCTTCTCCCTGGGGCTTACAGGCTCCAGTTTACGCACAGTATTTCCATCCACATATTCACGGTAGTTCCTTCTGCCGCTCCCATGCCTGTTTTTATCATATGCAGTTCTTCCATAGCTCCTTCTATTCTGACTCATACTCTTTCCTGCTTTCCCTCTATGTATTGATCCGCAATCTGTTCTGCTTTCAATCTGGCTTTTGTATTCTATGGATCCTTCTGCATACTATCCGGCTTCTGTGCTCTATGGATCTTTCTGCTTTATCCGGTTTCTGTGCTCCATGGATCTTTCTGCTTACTATCCGGCTTCTGTACGGTCTCGTTTCCGCATCCTGCCTGTGCTTTTGTGCTGTATGGCTTTTGCATCAGTTCTTTTGATACCTGTCAGGCCTCCTTCTTCTGAAAAACTCTCAGTTTGGCACTTTTGGAGCGGCTGTTCTCCGCCGTCTCCTCCTCTCCCGGCAGAATGGGCTTCTTTGTTATCACATTTCCTTTTGACACCTTCCCGCACACGCATACCGGAAATTCCGGCGGGCAGGTACAGGGGTTCTCATTTCTCCTGAAAGCCGCTTTCACTATGCGGTCTTCCAGTGAGTGAAAGGTGATGATGCACAATCTCCCTCCGGGATTCAGCAATTCAATGAAATCATCCAGAGAGCGCTCCAACACCTCCAGCTCCCTGTTGCATTCGATGCGGATAGCCTGGAATGTCCTCTTGGAAGGATGTCCGTCCCGGCGCATTCTGGCGGGAATGGCGGCCTTAATGATCTCATTTAATTCAAAGGTAGTTTCCAGGGGCTTGTCCGCCCTTGCTTTCACTATGTATTTTGCAATATTCCTGGCAAAACGCTCCTCCCCGTAATCTCTGATGATACGGAAAAGCTCGCTCTCCGAATAATTGTTTACGATATCCCTGGCAGTCAGCACCTGCCTCCTGTCCATACGCATGTCCAATGCCGCGTCAAAACGATAGGAAAAACCTCTCTCCTGATTGTCCAGCTGATAGGAGGATACGCCCAGATCCAGCAGAATGCCGTCCGCATGTGCTATCCCCTCCGCCAGAAGCGCCGCCCTCATATTGCAGTAA
>CAMWWF010000247.1 GCA_947177885.1 uncultured Lachnospiraceae bacterium | reverse complement strand
GCCCGAAGAAGCATCTGCCGTGCTTGCACGAGCAGATGATCATTCGGGGATTTGACGAGCGAAGCGAACCCTGAAAATCTCAGATTTTCAGGGTCTCTGCCCGTAATTTGCGGAAATATGGTATTTACAGAGCGGGCAGGGAGGAATAATATGAAGAAACGGTTGGCGTTATTGGTTTCTGCAGCTATGATCTGCGGACTGACGGCGTGTGGTACGGAGACTGCAAACGGCGAGGCATCCTCTCAGCCGGAGGGAGGGGACGGGACATCTTTTGCGCAGGTGAATACTGCCGTGGATGAACCAGGTGACGACGTTGCCGATCTGACCTTTATGTGGTGGGGCAGCGCGGTCAGAGGAGAGCGCACACAGGCGGCCTTTGACCTTTACAGGAGCAATAATCCGGGAGTGACTTTTGCACCGGAATCCGTGGAATGGTCGGATTACTGGAATCAGTTGGAGGTAAGGGCAGGCAGTGATTCTCTTCCGGATATCGTGCAGATCGATTATTCCTTTCTGGAGAGGAGCGTAAATAACGGGATGCTTGTGGAACTGACGCCTTATCTGGCGGACGGAACCCTGGATCTCTCCGGTGTGGATCCGGGACTGATCAGTGCCGGTTCGGTCAATGGCAGGATATATGCGATCTGCGGCGGAGTCAATGTTCCCGCATTGATGTATAATAAGACGCTGACGGACAAGCTGGGGATTGAGATCAAGGATAATATGACGCTGGAAGAATTTTATGTTGTGGCGAAAGAAGTTTATGAGAAATCAGGGGTAAAGACGGATATGCCCTATGGTATGGCATATAACTTCCTGCCCTATATTCTGAGAGCCCAGGACATTACGAAGCTGTATAACAGCGATTCCCTGAACGTGGAATCAGCGGCGGCTTTTCAGGAATTTTTTGATATTTATGAGATCGGCAGGAGAGACGGCTGGATCATCGGAAATGACGTTCATGCCGGTCTCACCGATGTCTCTGTGGAGCAGAGCCCGCTGGTCTGCCATACGACACCGGAGACACAGTCTTGGTGCGGCTTCTTCTGGTCTAATCAGCTCACCGCGATGACACAGGCGGCACCGGAAGATATGGATATTGCCATTACCACATGGCCTTCCTCCGAGCCTGCAAAATCCGACTTTTTAAAGCCGGCGCAGTTTTTTGCGGTAACTACGGATGCGGGAGAGAATGAGGCGGTGGCAGTGCGGGTGGTCAATTATCTATTGAACTCCAGGCCGGCAAATGAGCTTATGTTGGGAGAGAGAGGAGTTCCCGCATCAGCCGTTATAGCGGATGCCATTGCACCCCTGATGGATGAAAACGGACGGCTTGTGACGGCATTTATCAACGATGTGGTTGCGCCGAACAGCTCCAATATTTCTCCCTCCGACCCGGAGATGGCGACGAAGGTATATACTTATGCGGACGGGCTGATCCGCAGGATCCTGGACGGTGAGCTGACTGCGACAGAGGCGGCTCAGGAACTTTTCGAGCAGGGGAATCAGATTATGAAGGGAACTTCATGATATAAATTTCTTTTCCGCACAAATTGAAAATAATGTATAAAAATCAGCTTCTCATGGCAAGAATAATAGCGAAAGGAAGGAAACTGCTATGAGAAGGAACAATAATAGAAGAAATAATGCGAAACAAGAACGTATTGTTATGCTTGCTTCATCCGCTTTTGTGCTGGCGGCATTGACCATGACAGGGATCTATATGAAGTCCAGAAACGTGGAGTCGGAGGACAATGGTTATACCATAGATTTTACCGCCATGGAGGATAGCGCCGACGACAAGTATCAGGAGATTGCTCAGAACACGGAGACGGATCCGGAAAGTGCGCCGGAAATGTTGGAGGACGATCTGGACTATACACCCATGGAAGTGGGGTCCGGCCTGGTGGAGATTCCGGGCCTGACGGACGACCTGACGGAAGAGGTTGAGATGCCTCCCACAGAGCAGCTTTTGAATGAAACAGATACTTCGCTGATGGAAAAACCGGAGGCGGAGCCGATGGAGACACCGAAAGAGGAACCGGAAGAAACTCCGGAGGAAACACCGGAAGTGACGGAAAACGAGGAAGCTGCGTCTCAGGATGTGATCATAGACGAAATATTGCATTTTTCTGAGGCAGACGGACTGATAAAGCCGGTCAGCGGTGACACGGTGATACCTTACAGTATGAACGGAGGCACTTATTTTGCCACATTGGATCATTATAAGTATAATCCTGCCGTCATGATCGGGGCAGAGGAAGGTTCTGTAGTGAGCGCCTGTGCTGCGGGCAGAGTCGTCAGCATTTTCGAAGATGAGGAGATCGGCCATGCCATTACAATGGACCTGGGTGACGGATATATGATCACTTACGGACAGCTGAACGGAATCAATGTCACTCTGAACAGCTATGTGGATCCCGGTGAGGCCATTGCCTCTGTGGCTGCACCTACCAAGTATTACAGCAGAGAAGGAAGCAATCTGTATCTGCAGCTGACAAAGGACGGCGTTCCTGTTGATCCTGAGAGTCTGTTTTAGCGGACCGGAAAGAGAAGCATATGTATATTATCGGAGGAATCATTAAAACAATGGCGGGCGCCGATATGGAAGACGGTGTCATCCATATCGTGAACGGAAAGATAGCGGAAATCGGTACGCGGGATGAAATAGCAGTTCATCCCGCTGACCATGAGCAGGTTCTGAAGATCAAAGACGGTATTATCATGCCCGGGATCATCGAAGCACACTGCCATATGGGTATCACAGAGGAGAAAAAGGCTATGGAAGGGGACGACTGCAATGAGACGGTGGATCCCATAACCCCATGGCTCAGAGCTGTGGATGCTGTCAATACCATGGATGCGGCATTTGACGATGCGGTGCGTGCCGGGATCACATCGGCCATGGTAGGCCCCGGAAGTTCTAATGTGGTGGGCGGGCAGTTCGCCTTCTTAAAGACAAAGGGACGCAAGATCGATGATCTGATCGTCAAGGCGCCTGCGGCCATGAAGATTGCCTTTGGCGAAAATCCCAAAGTCAATTATTCCGGTCAGGGGAAAAGTCCGTCTACCCGTATGGCGATCGCAGGAATGCTGCGGCAGGAGCTTTTTGAGGCAAGGGAATATTTCCGGCGGAAGGAGAAAGCGAAGGCGGACGGGGAGGCATTTCAGGAGGATTTCACGAAAGAATGCTGGATTCCGGTGCTTCGGCGGGAGATTCCCCTGAAAGCCCATGTACACAGGGTGGATGATATTTTTACCGCTGTGCGGATCGCCCGTGAATTCGGGCTGAACGTGACACTGGATCACTGCTCGGAAGGGCATTTGATCGCGGAGGAATTGGCTGCTGAGGGATTCCCGGCAATTGTGGGACCGGATCTTGCCAGCCGCAGCAAGATCGAAGTGCAGAATATGGCGTTTAAGACCGTGGGGATCCTGAATAAAGCGGGAGTCATGACGGCTGTCACCACAGATCATCCGGTATCTCTGATCCAGTCCCTTCCGCTCTGCGCGGGTATGGCGGTAAAGGCGGGGCTGGACCTGGAGGAGGGATATCGCTCCATAACGATTCATCCCGCCAGAATCTGCGGTGTGGATGACAGAGTGGGCAGTCTGGAAACGGGAAAGGATGCGGACATAGCGATCTTTACCGGTAATCCCATGGAAGTATTTACGGAGACGCTCTATACCATTATTGACGGACGGATTGTCTATGACCGCGATTCGGAAACGGTTCATTCCTGACAGGGTCCGGTGATCGCGATTTTTTTGAATTTCAGTGAAAAGTTTTATTGGCAGATAATCGGAGGAATACTTTGAAGCAATATGAAAGGCGGGCTGCGGCAATATGGGCGGGTATTCTTATGGCCGTGCTCAGCGGCTGCGGCATGCAGGCGGAACAGGAAAACAGTGACAATCTCTATTTTACGGTCGAGGGAATGGAAAGTACCCCTGTGGTGGACTATTCTGTTCCCCGCGCTTTGCCCAATGTACTGGTGGATGTCAGGGGGTATACGGCGGAGTGTGAGAAGAGGGCGGCTGTTAAGGGACGTGAACTGCCGACGACGTTTCGGCTGATCAATGCGGAGACGGGGGAAGAGGTCTACAGCGGTCAGCTGGAGAAGATTACATATAATGAGGAACTGGGACTTTACACAGGTCTCGCCTGCTTTGATGATTATACCACAGAGGGTACTTATTATCTGGAATGCGATGTGGTGGGGCAGTCATATCGGTTTGGAATCGAGGATTCCATGTATGCAGAGTTGTTTCGGGAGACTTATGATATCCGGATGGAAGCCTGTGAGGATCATTCGATGACGATATCGGAGGCAATGGCGCTTTTGGTGACCTATGAATGGTACAGTGAAGTCTTTCCGGATGACAACAAAGATCAGATCCCGGATGTGCTGAGATCACTTCAGTCGTGGATCTCCTTTATGGAGGAGTCGGAACCGGGGGCCGGGGAAGATGCTCTCTATGCGGCTTTTCTGGCAAAATTCGGTTACAATTATCAAAAGTTCGATCAGACATATGCCACGGACTGTCTGCGAAGGGCGTCCACCGTATTCGGACAGCAGCAGGCCGCTCTTAACAAGGATGCGGATGCCTTTTTCGCATTGACGGAGCTGTATCGGGCTACAGGTCTGTACACATACCGAAGTCAGATCAGCGATTACAGGAGTTTCTTTGAGAACAATGGGACCTATCTGGAAGAACCCGGTTATTTATACGGCACTATGACATATATGTCCACCAGGCAAAGGGTGGATATAGAGCTCTGCGCTTTGTTCATGAATAACCTTACCAACAGGGGGGAAGAAATCTCCAAACGCTATGAGGATATGATCCATCCGGTGGCAGCTCGGAATAATGGCGCGGATGACCTGTTAAAGAATGCGGTGGAATTGTCATGTGCCAACTATGTTCTGAATAGTTATCAATATACACAAATCACAGAAGAGTTTTTGCATTATCTGATGGGACAGAATGCGGAGTCCGTCTGTTTTTACCCTGAGGAAGGAGACCGG
>CAMWWF010000246.1 GCA_947177885.1 uncultured Lachnospiraceae bacterium | reverse complement strand
AGACTATATTTTCTGTACCTGGGGGGATCAGGATCTGAAAGAACTGCAGCGAAATATGAAATTCTACCATATGAAGCCGCTGTCAGACGGCCCTATCGCTTTTCTGGATATACAGAAGCTGTTCAGCATTGCCTATGAGGACGGAAAATCCCGGAAAGCGTTGGAGTATGCGGTGGATTTTCTTGACATGGAGAAGGACATCCCTTTTCACAGGGCTTTCAGCGATGCCTACTATACAGCCAAGGTTCTCGAGAGGATTCAAGCAGAGTTTCCGGAGGTGCTGAAAAAGATATCCTATGATGTGTTTCATCCGCCCGTTAGCCGGGAAAGAGAGATCAAAGTCCAGTTTGACACTTATATGAAATATATTTCCAGGGAATTTGACAGTAAGACCGATGCCATGTCGGACAGGGAAGTGATTTCCAGTAAGTGCTATCTCTGTCACAGAAACTTGCGAAAAAAGCTTCGTTGGTTTACCTCCAATAACAGGCATTACTACTGTCTTGCCTATTGTGATAAGCATGGATACCTGAAGGGAAAGATCCGTCTGCGCAAATCGGAAGAAGGCAGGGTTTATGTAGTCAAGACCACCAGACTCATTACAGAGCAGGAAGCTGCGGCGTTGATGGAACGGCGCGCTCATGCCAGAGAGCTGAAACGACGTCATAATCATTAATACAGGCACATCCTGTTTTAGCATGTCCCCATGCCTGATCTTTTGTCGGGCTGTGCTGTTATAAGCGGAGTATTGCCTTCCTGGAGCGTGTTTGAAAAATCATTTCCCCGGTCTGCACGCCTCACTTCGCGGCCTGCCGATGAATTACTATTTTTTGGAGTTTTGCATGATGTCATATGGAAAATGTATTATACCGGATCAGGGACTGCGATCAAAAATCGAAGTCCCTGAATCTGTTTGCGCGCTTTGCTTTCCTGCGGCGCCTGCGGTTTTGTTTTTTCCAGGCGCGTCTGCCGCGTCCTGCAAAGGAAAAGTTTTTAAGAAGAAGCTTCATTAAAATAAATATAATACCAATTACACCGATGGCGATCAATATTCCCAGTACTTTTACGATATTGATAAAAATGAAAGAGGAGTCATGCTGTTTTGGACTTTCCTCTTCCGGTGTCTGGAACAGGTAAGAGGCATCTTCCTGGTCTTCCGCAAAATTCAGTGATACGGAACCGATATAAACATCATGGTAAGTGTAGGTAATGATGGCGGCCTGACTTTCGCTTTGCGTATCGTAAGAGATCACCGAGTCCAACTCATCAAAGCTGGTGGTTTTGGGCAAAATGACGTAATCGTTTTTATTCAGGGACAGAATGGGTTGGGAATTTCCGAAAATATCGTTCCCGCTGTAGAACAGCCCCGTATTATCAATATTATATTTCGTCTCCGTCTGAGATACATTTACTTTGTCAAAGTTATTAAATCCATAATTGAAGAGGGCGATCGTATCTTCATATTGATAGGGGGATTCGTCCTTCATGACCACACAGATCAGCTTCATACCGTCCTTCTCCGCGCAGGATACCAGACAGCTTCTGGCAGTATCCGTGTAGCCTGTCTTACAGCCCACCAGATATTCATAGGCATATTTGCCCCCGGGGATGATCTGCATGAGATTTACTTCCAGCTTTCCCTTTGGCAGCTTGTCTGTAACGGGAAACTCCATGCGTCTTGTGAGGGTGATCTTGCAGAGCATTTCATTGGAAAAGAAAGCCCTTCCGATCATAGCCAGATCATAGGCGGTAGTATAGTGGTCTTCATCCGGCAGTCCGTTGGGATTTACGAAATGCGAATTCAGACAGCCCAATTCCGTGGCACGCTCATTCATCATCTCAGCAAATACCGACCAGTCGGTAGTATCCGTAATATGCTCTGCCACGGCGAAGGAAACCTCGTTGGCGGAGCGGATGAGGATCGCATTCAGGCATTGTTCCATGGTAAGCTCCTGTCCCACATCCATGGCAATGTGGCTGCTGTCTCTGGGAGTGTCAAACACGGCATCATGGGAAAAGGTCACAATCTCATCCATGGAGCAAAGCTCGGATGCGATCAGGGTAGTCAGGATCTTCGTGGTGCTGGCAGGATATTCCTTCATATGGATATTTTTTTCATAAAGAATGGCGCCTGTTTCCAACTCGATCAGAATGGCAGATTCCGCACCTACCACCGGTCCGGCAGGCCAGTTTGCCACCTCATTGGACTGTATGGGCATGGCGCGGTTGTTCTCCAGCGCAAGTTCTGTTTTGGACGCGGCAAAAACAGCCGGCCCTGAATGAAAAAACAGGGCGCCTGCACAGACAAGGGCGGTGAATCCGGATATATATCTGTGAAAAAGGGTCTTTGTTTTTAACATATTTACACTCCCATGCCCGCCTCCGATGGGCACTCATTTCGATATTCATGACAATGGAATCCGGCTTTGGAATTCTATTGTATGGAAATCTGCCTCCAAGATGGTTTCTTTGTAATATGGCAGAGTGGTAATAGTATACCCGACAGATTGATTCGTAAAAAAGGGCAATTTTCATTATACACCATTTTCTCCGAAAACTATAGGAGGAATTTGCACGTTTTTGCATAATGTCTGCCTGACCGGAGGGGACGGATGCGGCAAACGGCATTATGCGGACAGTATACCATTGACAATCGGGCTGAGATAAAGTAAATTGAATGAAGGATGAATAGAAAAGGCATCGAAAGGAACAGATATTATTATGAGATTGCGCAACATTACAGGCTCCCGTGAGGTGATTGCAGACAGTCCGTATGTGGTGCAGGAGGCTGTGCAGTCGGAATGTCCGGGTACCTGGAATACTATTTTCGGAAATAATAATCCCATTTATATTGAAATCGGAATGGGAAAGGGAAAATTCATACATACTATGGCCAGAGAGCACCCGGAGATCAATTATGTCGGAATCGAAAAATACTCCAGTGTGCTGCTTCGGGCGATACAGAAGATGGAGCGGGAAGAGCTGCCGAACCTGAAATTTCTGCGTATGGATGCGGAAAATATTACCAAAGTGTTCGGCGCAGGGGAGGTGGACCGGATTTATCTCAATTTCTCCGATCCCTGGCCCAAGGACAGGCATGCCAAGAGAAGGCTGCCCTCCCGTGAGTTTCTGGCACGCTATGAAAGGATCCTGAAGAGGCAGGGACAGCTGGAGTTTAAGACGGATAACAGGGAGCTTTTTGACTTTGCGGTGGAGGAACTGGAGCCTGCGGGCTGGAAGGCGGAGGTTATTACCTATGACCTGCATGGTGACGAAGCGTTGATGCGGGGCAATGTGATGACAGAGTATGAGGAGAAATTCTCCGCCATGGGAAATCCCATCTGCAAATATGTCATATCAGCAGGAAACTCATAAATTCAGGCACCGTAAGCCGGTGCAGAAAAGGAGAGACAAGATGGAACATAAGTTTACGACGGACAATTTTGATATGGAGGTATTGCAGGCTTCCGTCCCGGTGCTGGTGGATTTTTATGCGGACTGGTGCGGTCCCTGCAAGATGATGGCTCCGATCGTGGAAAAGCTGGCGGAAGAGTTTGACGGTCAGGTAAAGATAGGAAAATGCAATATTGATGAAAATATGCAGATTGCCCAGAGGTACCGGGTGGCCAGTATCCCCACGTTTATAGTATTTAAGGACGGAAAGTCGCAATCCACCCAGGTCGGTGCCATGTCGGCAGCCGAATTAAAAAAATTTGTGGAGCAGGCGCTGAATTGATATGAATAAAAAAATATTGTTTGACGAAGGAAAAAAGACATTGGCATGTATTGCGGGCGCCTTTCTGTATGCTGCAGGAATCAATCTGTTTGTAGTGCCGTCAGGGCTTTATACAGGCGGAGTCATGGGTATCTGTCAGGTGATCCGTACCCTGTTGGCGGAGTTGCTGCATGTGGAATTTACAGCTTTCGATATTGCCGGTGTGATATATTACTTAATCAATGTCCCCATTTTTATCATAGCTTTCACGAAAATCGGACGAAAGTTTCTGACAAAGACGATCATTTCCGTTACAGCCATGACATTGTTTCTCTCGCTGATCCCCGTCACTATGGTAGTGGAAGACGTGATGGCGGCATGTGTGGTAGGCGGTATCATTTCGGGAGCCGGGTCAGGTATCCTTCTCCGCATGGGCTCTTCGGGAGGCGGTATGGATGTGGTGGGAGTGATGCTGGCAAGATGGAAGCAGGATTTCAGTGTGGGTAAAGTGGGGCTGTTGGTAAATCTGGCGCTCTATGCTACCTGCGCATTTCTGTTTGATATAGAAATTGTAGTATATTCCGTTATTTATGCAGCGGTGTATTCGGTGGCAATGGACAAAGTACACACCCAGAACATCAATGTGGAAGTACATGTGATCACGAAAGCGGATACTACCGCACTGGAGAAGGAAGTATTTCAGGAGCTGGGAAGAGGTGTTACCAAGTGGTCTACCTTGGGCGCCTACACTTACGACCGGTCTCACATTCTGTACATTATGCTGTCCAAGTATGAAGTGGGACGGCTGAAGGTGATCGTCCATAAGTATGATCCGAATGCCTTCATAGTGGTAAATGAAGGTGTCAGCGTGATCGGACATTACTTGAAGAAACTGTAATTCTCTGATTGAAAATAAGTGATAACTGTCAAAGCCTCCGGAAGCGGTTCTCCGGAGGCTTTTTAGAACCATTGCAACAGTTCGGATAGTCCCTCCCGCGAAGTCCAAATTGCCTTCCTGTGCAATTTTGCGAGACCGTTTGGTGATTTGTCCGGATTGACACGGTTTCTCCGATCCCTGTGATTGACGAAAAAACGATTGTTGCATGCGGAAATGAAATATGTTACACTGACCTCACAAGAACCACTTTTCAACGAGCAGGAAATTCTATTTGCCGACGAACTTTGTTGACATCCTATAACATCTGAACTTCTGGTATTGAGATATCCCTGCTTGAAATCACACCAATTAAAAGCAGGGAGGCGGAATATGGGGGAAGCGAATGTGGCATTGAATGTCTACATGAGTCGTTCGGACAGGATCCGTTC
>CAMWWF010000245.1 GCA_947177885.1 uncultured Lachnospiraceae bacterium | reverse complement strand
ACTGCCCGCAGTCTGGGAGCTGCTTTCCGAACCGGAAGGAGATCCTCCCGCATTCAGGGAACCGACAGGAACCTTTGTCGACTGTGGCCTTGAGGCTGTTCCCGGAGTTCGGGCCGGTGTCGGCACCGGAGATGCCACAGGCGGCTGTGATACTGCCGGTCCGTCCTGTGACTCCTCCGGTTCCTCCGGGGCCTGTGTCACCGTCGGGGATTGCGTCACTGACGGGGATTGCATCACTGACGGTGATTGCGTCGCCACCGGGGATTGCGTCGCCACTGGGGATTGCGTCACAGGCGGAGTCACCACCGGCGTAACTGTGGAAGAAGAGCCGATCTGTACCGTTCCCGGAAGATCCATATCCGTTACCGTCTTCAGCTCCGTTTCATGGACATACTGCAATGAATTCTCCACAACACTGACTCTTGCCGTTGTTTCCCCGCCGTTTGCGTCCCGCACCATAACTCTTCCGACTGTCAGAGAATCGGCGCCTTCCGTAAACAACGCTTCCGTTCCCGCCACATAGACGTTTAATTTTCGAGTATTTCCGTCATACCGATACTCCAGAATTTCCGCCGTATTTCCATCAAACTGAAATTCCGCTGCCGCCTCTCCGGACGGCTCCACCGACAGACTGAAACCCAAAGTGGATATACCCTCCTGAGCCGCCTGCGGTAAGACTACCGTGACGGTTCCGGTCTCATCCAGTCTGATCCCGCTCCTGCCTGCCGCCCGGACCTGCATGGGCAGCAGGACGACAAACAGAAACAGGACAGGTAATAATTTATATAAATACTTTTTCATGCCGATAACTCCTGCTACTAATGATGCGGATCCTCACACCGCACTATTTACCTAACTCAATATCCGGCAAGGTATCCGGTACCGCTTCGAACGGTGAATCGCTGACAAGCCTCTGTCCTTCATTGGTCATGGCATCATTGACACGGTAAAGTTCCGCCCGCACCTTTGCCATTCCCGTCAGGTCCGCCTGCTGTCCGGGTTCTATCCAGTAGATCCAGGTGCCGTCCCAGACATTTTTGATATCGCCCTCTGCCGGTACGTCCGCCAGCAGGATCTGTTGTGCCGTAAGCTCTCCCGCCGCATTTGTACCGCCTACAATATTGCCGTTCTGATCATATAATATCAATACATTGTAGGCAGGGTTTCCTTTATAGGAGCCGCTGAAAACGATGGATCCCGCCGGTATCACATCTTCCGCCCCTTCTCCGTACTGATAGTCTGCGGTCAGTTTGCCGATCACCGCCGCACCGTCATCCGTATATCGGAAATCCACATTATCTCCTGTGGCTCCCAGTACGTCCAGTTCCGCTATGGATATCCTGCTGCCGTTGGAAGCTTTCAGGATCAGCTTCACCGCATCGGCCTCATAAAGGCTTACGTATTGTGCCTCGCCCTGGGCTCCGTTAAAGAAATGAATGGTGCCGGAACCGGAAGCATCCGTTCCCAGGCTTCCCTCCGCCGCTTTCACCCAGCTGTCACCGGAATGTATCTGTATCTCGTAACCGCAGCCGGGAATTCCGGTTATTTCCGTATATTTCAGCCCCGTGATCTTCAGGGTCTTATGAAACTCCAGAAGGATCTCCGCATTGGAACCTGCGGTTGCCGTATATGCGGTCTTTGCATTATTATCGATCATTTTCTCCGCAGGATCTTCCGCGGGTTCGCAGGGCGAATCCTCCGTACCCTGATTCTGATCCGCTGCCGTCAGATTCTGGGTGCTGACCGTCCAGTAAGACTTATCCAGACTTCCGTCGTCTCCGATCCTTACCGGATCCAGCGTCTTCACTGCCGAACGGTTCAGGTACTTGTCAATGACCGTGATCTCATACCACACCATCCTGTTATTGGCCGAAACCGTGTCGGTGAAAGAATTTCCTGTGGCAAAGCCTGCCGTTTCCCTTACCGTCTCTCCGCCCGAGATCATGCATCTCACGATCTCATAACCCAGCACATCCTTCTCCGGTATTCCTTTGGAGCTGAGAGAAATAACCACCTGATTGGGATTCCCGGTACTGACAGCCGCCGCAGTGCCGTCGCCTACGGCATTCACCGTGTCATTCAGCGAGCTTGCGCCGCCCTGCAGGCTGTATACACGCGCATCGTCATTTACATAATAAATGGCTCTGTTCTCCTTCGGGAACTGTTCCGCATATCTGCGGGTATCCTCATTGGGCGTCATTCCCCAGCGTTCGAAGAACTCCAGTATATTTCTCTCCGCAGCCGCACAGGACAGACGCATGAGATCCTGGTCCCGGTCTCCCGCAAGAGCCAGTCCCGTACCATTAGGCGCAGGCGCTGCCGCCGCTTTCCTCGCATAAGTATCCACCCTGGCAAAGAACAGGCTGTCCAACTGCTGTTCATAATCCGCATATGTCTTATAATTATATCCTTTATCATAGGCCAGATGAAGCTGCCAGTACATGCCCAGCTGTGTGAACACATTGGAAGCCATGCCCGTTGTCCCGGATGTGACCTTCTTATAAACATTATCGTACTGGAACCGGACGCTTCCATTGTTATCCCTGGCCTGCGCCAGCACGGCATAATAATTGTTGGTGATCTCGGCTATGGCATAGGTGCCCTGATTGATACAGTGTCCGATCTCATGGGCGATCCCCCAGCCGAAATAATTGCCGCTTACATACCTTCCCTCACTGTCAGCAGTCACAGGTACCGCACTCATCATTCCGGGGGCGGATCCCCATTCAATGCCGATATGATTGCCGGAAGCATACATAAACGCCCCTGAGAACATTCTCTGGTAACGGATGTTCAAATGCCCCTTCGGTATCCGGTTCAGTACATCCGGTGCACTGCTGTTCAACCCTTTATGCTGATAAAAGAGGTACATCATGTCTTCCATGGCCTGCATGGAGTTCAGGATCTTCTGTGCCTTCTGTTCCGCACTGCCGCTTCCCGCCCCCGCCAGTATCTGCTTTGCAGGCAGGGAGAGCATCATGGTATCCAGCAGGATATCGGAAGCGCCCAGGATACAGTCATTCTCACTGTAGGCATACGCCACCTGGCTGTTCCCGGAATTGCCGTGCACTTCCCCATGAACCGCTTCCATTCGGCTTACATAGGTTTCCAGCTCTTCCACATAGGTCTTTGTCCTTTCCAGCCGTTCCCCGTCCTCCGTCACCTGATACAGATCCAGCACAGGCACCTGCGCTCCGCCGCTGACCCGGACCGCATAAGGATCGTTCTCACCCTCTCCCGTATACTGGACATACAGCGCTCCGCCGGATTCCATGCCCGTGGTACTTCCGATCTTTGGAACAGTGATCTTATTGGGACCCACTTTCAGGGTTGCCACCGTGGTGGCCACACCTGCCGCCTCGGAATGGTACTGTGTCGCCACAAGCTGAAGTTCCGCTGCTTCTCCGGTCCGCCGGCTGCCATGGCCCACGTAGACCATGATCTCTTCCTGGGCAGCCGCCGTGATCCCCAATGGCTGCCATGCGTTCAGACCGCCGAATCCCCTGCCGGTATCCCTGGTGGTGATCCCGCTGTGGACGATCATCGGAGCATTCAGGCGGCCGTCTTTCAGGATAGCTTCCGCCGTCTGCAATTCCCTCTCCAGTAATTCTCTGTCCGGATGGTACTCACCGCTGACCGGATCCATGGTATTGATCCTGACACGCAGTCCATCTATGGTCGCCTGTGTCACGTCGGACCTCAGCACCGTGTGAAGATCATCCTCGTAGAGGGACATGATCTCATCCATTAATGTATCATAATAATAGAAATAAACCTCCGCGATACTGATGGTTCCCGAAGCCACAGCGCGGGCGATCCCGAACTGGATCTTTTTGGCTGTGACTGCCTGGGGCAGCTTTATCACATAATAGATCCTGCCGTCCGCGTCCGTCCTGGCCCCCATGGACACACCGGCAACATCATGCTGCGTCCCGCTTTCATCCCAGTACCGCACCTTGACATATTTATATCCGGTATCCCTGGATGTCATATCGTGGAACGCGATCGTATCCAGCTCATATGCCTGATCGAACTCATAGGTGACCCCATGGCTTGTGTTCATGGGATTGAACCCGCCCACATCCCACGTGTCGGCGTAGAAGTATGATCCCGGGTCATGATCCACGGTTCCCCACGCAGTACCCGGCTTCGTATCCAGAGGACTGTTCTGCATGGATGCGGCCATTGTGGCACTTATGATATGCGCACCAGTCTCCCCTTTCTCACCGGTATTGATCAGATTATATTTGGGCATGGCCGCAGGATTGGCATCCAGTGTTTTGGCTGCCGCGGACAGGGACGGACCACTCTCTCCGTATTCATTGACCCCTGTCACATACACCGTATATTCCGTCAGATCCTTAAGCCCCTCAATGGTATAACTGTTCCCCGTGATCCCTTCGACCTTCTGATACTCTCCCGCACCGCTTTCCTTGTAATACAGATTATAGGACAGGGTATCTTTCATCTGTTTCCAGGATACCAGGACACTCTGATAGTTTCCTGTGGCAGATACATTATCCGGCTTGTCCGGCCTGCCTCCCGGCTTGGGAACGGCAGTCACCTCACTGCCATACCCGCTCCGCCAGGTGCCGTTGACGGACTGTACACAGACCTGGTACTCCAGATAGTTTGTCAGCTCTTTCCCGCCAAAAGAAGTGATATCCAGCGCATTGCCGGCCACCATTCTGGTCTCCTGACGGTTTCCCTGCCGGATCATCACCTCGTAGCCCGTGATGTTGACGCAGGCATCCCAGCTCAGACTGATACGCTTATTTCCCGCATCTGCCACAAGATTAAGAGGAATATCCATCTCCGGTTCCGGTATCCTTTCCTCCATTCCGTTGACGAATTCAACCCTGGAGATCACCGCAAGGTCGTTATTGTTTTTCATTCCCGTGATGGTCAGTGTGACCTTTTTCACGGCGATCTGTGAGCCCAGATGCAGCCGGATATTGCCGTTGCTGTCCCTCTCGGCTCTGATGGCGGAATCCGACAGCAGATAATCGATCCCGTCGTCTACAGGAATCGCTTTCTCCTGTTCCGCACCGTTCTCATC
>CAMWWF010000244.1 GCA_947177885.1 uncultured Lachnospiraceae bacterium | reverse complement strand
ATAGTACGGTCATTACCGGCGCTTTGCAGGGCGTTTCGGCATATCCGGTTTCTGTGGAGGTGGATATTTCACCCGGTCTGCCTACGCTGAATCTGGTCGGCTCCTTAAGTCAGGAGGTCAGGGAAGCGAAAGAACGGGTGGGAGTTGCCTTGCGCAACACAGGGTTTCATCTGCCGCCCAGCCGAATCACGGTGAATCTGTCACCGGCGAACCGGAGAAAGGACGGTACGGCTTTTGACCTGCCAATCGCGGTGGGTCTGTTGGCGGCGATGAATCAGATTCCCGGTAAGAGACTGGAGAATACGCTGTTTCTGGGTGAAGTGGGACTGGACGGGGAGATCAAGGGGGTCCCCGGAGTTCTGCCTATTGTCAGGGAGGCTGCGTTGCGGGGAGTACGGCAGTGTATTGTGCCGGCGGCGAATGTTATGGAAGGAGCTTTGATCGCGGATATTACGGTCAGGGGAGCTGCCAGCCTCCAGGAATTGTCTGCTTTCCTGTTGTTGGAAGAGGAGGAGGGGGAGAAGCTGCTGCCGGCGATGCAACTGGATGCCATGCAGCTGTTTCAGGAGAAGGCGGCGGAGAGAATACCGGATTTTTCGGAGGTCAACGGACAGGAGACGGCGAAGCGCGGAGCAGAGATAGCGGCAGCAGGATTTCATAATCTGCTCATGGTTGGACCGCCCGGCGCCGGCAAGTCAATGATAGCCAAACGGATTCCCGGTATTCTGCCGCCGCTGACACTGGAGGAAAGCCTGGAAGTGACTTCTGTCTTCAGCGTGGCGGGATTGCTGAAGGAGGGAGAGGCCATGGTCACGAAGCGTCCCTTCAAAAATCCTCATCATTCCATAACGCAGGCGGCTTTGGTGGGAGGCAGTACCATTCCCAGACCGGGAATGATTTCTCTGGCGCACAGAGGAGTGTTGTTTCTGGATGAACTGCCGGAATTTCAGCGTGTGGCGCTGGACAGCCTGCGACAGCCCTTGGAGGAACATGAGATCCATATTGCACGAGCGAACGGCACTGTTACCTATCCCAGCGATTTTATGCTGGTATGCGCCATGAATCCATGCCCTTGCGGGTTCTATCCCGATGCCAACAGGTGCCGGTGTACGGAACCGCAGGTCAGGCGGTATATGGGAAAGGTGTCAGGACCGATTTTGGATCGGATCGACCTGTGCGTGGAACTGCAGGCGGTAGATATTGAAAGTCTGAAAAGCGGTAAAAAGAGTGAGAACAGCGAGACCATCCGGAAGCGAATCATCCGGGCACGAGAGAGGCAGAAGGAGCGCTTTTACGACACAAAATATCGATTTAATGGAGATATTGAGGCGGCGGATATGGAAAGCTATTGCAGACTGGGTATGAAGGAGCAGCAATACATGGAACAGCTTTACCGCAGTCTGAATTTAAGTGCCAGAGCGTATCACCGCATTTTAAAAGTGGCAAGAACCATAGCGGATCTGGCAGAAACTCCGGAAATAGGTACGGAACATCTGCTGGAAGCCTCTTTTTACCGCCCCGCTCAGGAATACTGGAGATGAGGGCATACAGTCAAAAGACAGGAGAGGACGGATAGGCCGGAGTGAAGCGGTCAGTAAGTCGAAAGGAAAACGGTTAAACGTACAGGCAGGGTTGTGGGAACAGAATAGGAAGGAGTGGAAGAAATGTGAGAAACAACCGGATGGAGGACAAGTGAGAGAGCAGATCAAAGGGGAAATAACCCGGGAAACGGAACAGAAGAATAAGATTTCATTTATCACGCCTTTTGAGAAAGAGTATCCCGGGAGGCTGCGAAATATCCCGGATGCGCCTGCAGGTCTATATGTCAGAGGAAGGCTGCCTGCGGAGAAAAATATTACGGTAGCGGTCATAGGAGCACGAGACTGCTCCGACTATGGACGATACGTGGCGGAGGGACTGGGAGCTTTCCTGGGAAGGAATGGTGTAACGGTGGTCAGCGGTATGGCAAGGGGAATTGACGGAATCAGTCAATGGGCGGCACTGGAAGCGGGAGGTACCTCCATCGGTGTATTGGGATGTGGCGTGGATATCTGTTATCCGTCAGAGAATCGGGCATTATTTGACAGATTGCTTGAGCAGGGAACCATTTTATCGGAGTATCCGCCCGGCATGCCGCCTAAAGCTATGAATTTTCCGGCGAGAAATCGAATTGTCAGCGGACTGGCAGATGCGGTGGTGGTGGTTGAGGCGCGGAGCAAAAGCGGTACGCTGATCACGGTAGATATGGCGCTGGAGCAGGGCAGAGAGGTGTTTGTGATTCCCGGAAGAATCACGGACCGTCTCAGCGACGGCTGCAATAAGCTGATAAAACAGGGAGCGGCGGTATTGCTTTCTCCCGAGGAACTGCTGGAGGAACTTTTGGAATGGAAGGAGAGGACGGGGGGCAGGGCAGAGTGGCAATCTGACAGAAAAGAAGCAGGTTCCCAAAAGAATTGCGGAGAGGACAGGCGGGAAGATAGCAGACATCGGCAGAAACAAGGGAGGAATGTGGAAAAAGGGCGGTCGGAGTGTGACCATACGATGGCGGTCAAAGCAGAAACCGGTATCAAAGCCATGGCAAACGAAGTGGCTGAGGTGAAGGACAGACCGTCGGAAGAGAGAACAAAATCTAGGATGGTACGGGAAAAACAGCATGACGTGTGGCCGGAGGAAGAAGTTCCGGATGTGCCGTCAGAACTTGGAGATGTTTACCGGGCATTGGACTTTTATCCTCAGTCGGTGGAGCAGATCGCGGCACGCCTGCCTCCTCATATTTCCCGGAGACAGGCAGCGATACAGCTTATACAGCTCTGTATGGAAAAGAAAGCGATTCAGGTCAGCCCGGGATATTTCAAGAGCGTATTACATTAATATGACGGTGCTGCAGAGAGTGTAAGGGCAGGAATAAGTGGATTGAAAAAGCTGCAGGTTCTGATATAATAGGAACATAAAGGGAAATAATGTGAGATCGGAAGGGAAACTAAACTTTCCGGTATTGAAATCAGTGCATGAAAGAGGCAGAATGGAGGTGTGATAATGACAAATGATGAATTGCTACTTGCGATTTCAGATATGATCAATCCCCTTAGAGAAGATATGCGGGGAATGAAAGGAGATATCCTGGAATAAAGCAGGATGTTTCAGTGTTGAAGCAGGACGTCACGGAATTGGAGCAGGATGTCTCAGAATTAAAACAGGATGTTCAGGAAATAAAAATCAGAGTGAAGAAGATCGAACTGATTCAGGAAAATAAAGTTTTACCGCGACTGAACACAATAGAATCCTGCTACATATCAACTTATGACAGGTATGGGGACAGCGTTGAGGACTATGAGATGATGAAGTTGGATATATCTGTTTTGAAAACAGTGGTGGTGGAGCATAGCGGGAAACTGCAGAGACTAGGATAAGTGAATTTCGTGGATAACAAAAAAGTATATGAGGAAAAAAGCTGATATGAAAACATATAGAGAAAAAACAAGGACGATACAGATCGGAGACAGAAAGATCGGAGGAGGAGCCCCCATCCTGATCCAGTCCATGACCAATACGAAGACAGAGAATGTGCAGGCCACGGTGGCCCAGATCCTGGAGCTGGAGCGCGCGGGATGTGAGATCATACGCTGTACGGTTCCCACTATGGAAGCGGCGAAAGCTCTTGCGGAAATCAGGAAGCAGATCCATATTCCTCTGGTGGCGGATATTCATTTTGACTATAAGATGGCGATTGCGGCCATGGAAAACGGTGCGGATAAGATACGTATCAATCCCGGAAACATCGGCAGTTCGGAAAAGGTAAAGGCTGTGGTGGATGTGGCGAGAGAACGTAATATCCCTATCCGAGTAGGAGTGAACAGCGGCTCGCTGGAGAGAGAGCTGGTGGAGAAATATGGCGGCGTCACAGCGGAAGGCATCGTGGAGAGCGCTCTGGATAAGGTACATATGATCGAGGAGCAGGGCTATGACAATCTGGTCATCAGCATCAAATCTTCCGATGTGCTGATGTGCGTGAGAGCTCATGAATTGCTGGCGGATAAGACACCCTACCCCCTTCACGTAGGTATCACTGAGTCAGGCACGGTGCAGAGCGGTAATATCAAGTCTGCTATCGGGCTGGGACTGATCCTGCATCAGGGCATCGGTGATACCGTCCGTGTATCCCTGACCGGAAATCCCGTGGAGGAGATCAAGTCGGCAAAGCTGATCCTGCGCACGCTGGGACTTCGCAAAGGGGGAATAGAGGTGGTTTCCTGTCCTACCTGTGGGAGAACACAGATCGATCTCATAGGGCTTGCCACCAAGGTGGAGAAGCTGGTGGAGGATTATCCTCTGGATATCAGAGTGGCGGTGATGGGATGTGCCGTCAACGGACCGGGGGAGGCGAAGGAAGCTGATCTGGGAGTAGCCGGCGGTATTGGAGAGGGACTTTTGATCAAAAAGGGCGAGATCATCCGTAAGGTACCGGAGGATCAGCTGCTCACCGCACTGAAAGAAGAGTTGGATCATTGGCATGAAACCGTTTTTTGAGACATTTCCCACATTAAAACTGAATAATCCGCTGCATGACAGAATGGAACAGACTTCGGTGGAGCGGGTCTCCGCCACCAGGAGAAAGGATATTCTCCGGATCTATCTGTTCAGTACCCGGTTGATCTTGAAGGAAGACATTCGGCAGACGGAAAATGAAATTAAAAAGCAGTTGTTTCCCAATGCGAATTTGATGGTGAAGATACAGGAGAGATTTGAACTTTCCTCCCAATATACACCGGAAAATCTGATGGAGGCGTACAGGGACAGCATACTGGAGGAACTTCGGGAATACAGCCATATTGAATATAATGCCTTTAAGCAGGCGGAGCTTACCTATCCTGAGAGCAATCGGCTGGTGCTGACACTGGAGGACACCGTGATCAACCGCAGCAAGGAACCGGAGCTGGTGCGCGTGCTGGAAAAGATTCTGGTGGAACGATGCGGATTCTCCGTAAAGCTTGAGACTGCTTACCGGGCGGCGAAGGCAGGCAGATTTGCTGAAGATGATGAATTGAAATTGAAGATGAAGGTGGAAGAG
>CAMWWF010000243.1 GCA_947177885.1 uncultured Lachnospiraceae bacterium | reverse complement strand
ACTCGCGCTTACGCGCTTTTGCGTCTGCTTGCGCATCCGCATTTTGCTCATTTGGGAGTGGGTTGCTGATCCAAAGGCCCGCCTGCATTGCCATAAATGGCATGCAGGCAGACCATTGGATCGCAACCGCACAGGTAGAAATTATTTCGTGACAGTTCCTTTTTCACAGATACGGCCGTCTTCAATATGGATCACCCGGTCGGCCATCTGTGCGATCGCCAGATTGTGCGTGATCATCACCAATGTCTGGTGATACATTTCTACCGACAGTTTGAACAGCCCCAGCACATTCTGCCCGCTCTTTGAATCCAGATTACCGGTGGGCTCATCCGCCAGCAGAATGGAGGGTCTGGCGATCAATGCTCTGGCAATGGCTGCCCGCTGCTGACCGCCGCCGGAAAGCTCGTGCGGATATGCGTTCAGCTTCTCCTGCAGATGCAGAAGATCCGCAATCTCAGAAAAGAAGACCGGATCATGTGTTGTCCCGGCAAGGCTCAGGGGAAACAGGATATTCTCTTTGACCGTGAGCGTGGGAACCAGGTTAAAGCTCTGATAGACGATCCCCACCTTACTGCGGCGGAAAACCGCCAGTTCCTTTTCTTTCAGACCGGATAAGCGGACCCCGTCCACTATGATCTCGCCCTCATCCGGGGTATCCAGTCCGCCGATCATATTGAGCAGAGTGGTCTTTCCCGAACCGGATGCACCGATGATAGCTGTAAATTTTCCTTTCTCAAGGGCAAGGTCGATGCCGTTCAGAGCGTGCACAGCGCTTTCCCCCCTGCCAAAAGTCTTGTATAGATTATGTATTGTTACAATGTCCATGGGCCGATCCCTCGTTTATGATTTATTTTCTCCCTTTTCGGAAAAGTGTTCCCACCGCTTAAATTTTCAGACCTGATTTTCTCCAATCTTTAACACATCGCTTTTATGCTCAAAAATCAAGTCAAACATCCACTTATAGATGTATCTCTCATTATTGCTTATCCATTCGTCTACTCTTTCCGTTTCATCGAACCATTCCTCTGGGTAATCAGAGGCTTCCTGATACTTTTTATTTGCGTGATCATGTATGCCATATGCATAAATTTCTGCCATTTCATCTTCGCCATTTGCTTTCAGGAAAGACAGCACCCTTTCAAATTGCCCCTTTTGGAACGCTCTGCTCTCGTAATATTGCCATACCCCGCATCGGACACTCATTCCCTGCCAGTTGTACTAGCTCAGCAGATACACCGAAAATGTGGTTCCTTCTCCCACCCTGGACTTCACGCTGATATAGCCCTTCTGCCGGGTGATGATCCCATTGGCCAGATACAGGCCAAGGCCGACGCCTTCTTCTGCGGCAACTTCCTCTTCCCGGTAGAAACGCCGGAACACATCATTGTAATGCTCCTTGGGGATCCCTATGCCGGTATCTGAAATATCAATGCGGGTATAGAACTGCCACGGGCGCACAGTGATGGTTATCTTGCCTCCTGCCCCCGTGTACTTCACGGCGTTGTCCAGAATGTTTCCGATGGCTTCCGCCGTCCACTTGGGGTCATGCTGAACCATGATCTCCGCTCCGCACACAACGGACAATTCTATCTTCTTTTGTTCCGCTTTGCTCCACACTGTGTTCATGGCCTGGGCAATGGTGTCGATGAGCCGGGCTTCCACCGGACTGAGCGTAAATGTGCCGGTTTCCAGACGGGACATTTTGATGAGGGACTGCATCAGGAAGTCCAGCTTGTCGATCTGGGCCTCCATGGAGTGGAGAAACAGCTCCCTCTTTTCTTCAGATATCTCCTGCCGCTGCAGGATTCCGGTATAGAGCTTCACATTGGCAATGGGTGTCTTCACCTGATGGGAAATATCGCTGACCAGGCTCTGCAGGGTCTGTTTGTCCTTCTGACTCTGCAGGCGTTCCTCACGCATGATGTCATAATACTGCATCAGTTTCCCCTGAACCTTTGCTGTCATGGAATCTTCATAGGGACGGAAATTCTCCGGCTGGCGGCCTCCAATGGCGGTATCCAGGGTTTCGCAGACATCGTCTGCAAATTGCCCGATCTGATATCTCTGTAAAGCCGCCCACAATCCGGCCAGCAGAAAAATACCGGCACACACAGCCAGTATGCCATATCGAACTGACGCTCTCGGAACATACTCCCACAGCATCCGGATCAGCGCTGCTGTAAGACCCACAGCCGCCAACACCAAAAAGCCGTAAACGATCCGGAATTGTTGGTTTTTCATCGAGGTACCCCTTTCCAGATGTAGCCCACGCCGCGGACCGTCTGGATGTAAGAGTGGGCATCATCCTCGATCTTGGAGCGCAGTCGGTTCATGGTCACGGTCAGAGTATGGTCGTCGATAAAATTACCGCCGCTGTCCCACAGCTTCTCCAGGAGGATCTGCCGGGTAAGGATCTTGCCGGCGTTTTCCGTCAGCGCCCGGAGCAGCTTGTATTCATTTGGCGTGATGGACAGTTTTTCCTCTCCCCGCTGTGCGGTCAGGGAGGAGAAATCCAGCACCAGGAATCCGTCGCTCCATCGCCGGCCTGACGATTCCCCCGCCGCTTTACCGGTTCTTCGCAGTGCAACCTCCACGCGGCGCAGCAGGATCTGCATGTTAAAGGGTTTCGTCACATAGTCCTCCGCACCCAGGTCGAAACCGTCCAGCACATTCTGTTCCAGGTCGTTGGCAGTCAAAAAGATCACCGGCAGCTCCGGCCTGACCTGCTTTACCGTGCGGCACAGGTCAAATCCGTTGCCGTCCGGCAGATTCACATCCAGTAAGACCAGGTCAAAACGGTCTTCCCGGATCAGCTGTTCCGCTTTCCTGCAATTATAGGCGGCCACTGTAATGTAGCCGCTGTTGTCCAGTTCAAAGCACAACCCGGCACTCAGGGTCAGATCATCCTCTACCACTAAAATTCTCATTTCACAATACCTTCCTGATTCTCATATATTCCATGTTAGAGCTTTATTGCTGTTTTAATGAGTGTTTGAAAAATGCGTTCTCCGGGGCGTTCGTCTTGTTCTGCGCAATGCATTATTCAAACACGCTCCAGAAACTTAGCAATGAGATCGTGCGCAAAAGGGCAGAACACGGTTCCGGCTCGTTCAGGTCAGGCAATAACCATATACAAGATAAGCCGGAATATCCTTTTGGATATTCCGACTACTGATAAAGAGATCACAATTCCATACAAAAGCTTTCTGTGCTGTTCCGATAGGGGCGAAAGCACAGTTATTACAGATCCAGACGCAGATGTCTGGGAAGCCCGTCTACCATGACAGGGGAAAGTTCCGCCTGGATCAGGGGACGGATGTAATGGATCAGCTCGTCGCTGACAAAGGTATTATCCTCGGTGATCCACTCCAGAGGAACCTTCTTCTCCACATTTGCGATCTTATGTACATCCTGTGTACTGGTGGTGCAGATATAAGGATCTTCGGAAACCCTTTCCAGAACCACAACCTTTCCGGTATCGCCCTCGAAAGCGGCTTTCACCGCAGCGCCGCCTACCTGGAAAGCCTCTGTGATATCCACCCGGGAGGTCATATGGGAAGCGCATCTCTGGAGCGTGCTCAGCTCGATGGCACGGGATTTTACGCCCAGTTCGTTGCTGATCTTATCGGAGAGGAATTTCGCGGAACCCTGGAGCTGCTTGTGACCGAATGCGTCCACGAATTCCACATGATCTGTCAGCTCGAACACATATCTGCCGTCAGCCACCTTGATACCTTCGGAAACCGCGATCACAATAGATTTCTGTCCCTGACAGAGCTCCTTTACCTTGGCCATAAATTTATCGATATCGAAAGGAACCTCGGGGAGGAAGATCATATCCACGCCTTCGCAGTCCTCGCCCTTGGACAGAGCGGTGGCAGCGGTGAGCCATCCCGCGTTGCGCCCCATGATCTCCAGGATGGTGATAACGGGATAATCATAGACGAGACCGTCGCGGATGATCTCCTTTGTGGCAGCAGCAATATATTTCGCCGCGCTTCCGAAGCCGGGAGTATGGTCGGTACATGCCAGGTCATTGTCAATGGTCTTTGGCACACCCATGAACTTAATGTCGCTGCTGATCAGGATGGCGTAATCGGACAGCTTCTTGATGGTATCCATGGAGTCGTTTCCGCCGATGTAGAAAAATGCCTCGATCTCCAGCTCTGTCAGGATCTTAAAGATCTTATCATACACTTCTTTTCCGTCTTTGATCTCCGGCAGCTTAAAGCGGCAGGAACCCAGGAAAGATGAGGGAGTCCTCTTTAAGAGATCGATATCCAGATCCGATTTGATATGCTCGGACAGATCCACATACTGTCTGTCCAGTAACCCCTTGATGCCGTGGAGCATACCGTATACCTTCTTCGCACCGCGGTCCTTTGCCGTCTTGTATACCCCCACAAGACTGGAATTGATGACCGAAGTAGGTCCGCCCGATTGTCCTACAATAACATTTCCGTGCATAAGAATAACCTCCTCAATATGTGATTGGTATTTTTATCATATCATAAAGAAATTTCTTTCTCAATAGCCAAATGCCCTGCAGCACCACATACGCATAAAGGTGGTAATTGTTCAGACGGTTCCTCCCGTCGGGGCAAAGTGGCGTCTGCACGCGATCTTGCGGGACTTGTGAAGCAGACGCTGAGGAGGAGGCTTGCCCATATCTTTATGAATGAGAGGTCAGAACTGTTACATGACAGTGCCGGAAAAGTGAATAAAGCATAGCCTTATTGTGGGATTTATGATAGAATAAGTCCATATTCAGGGCATACTGCGGCCGAATGGCCAACATATCATGATCGTGTGATCATGATAGAATAAGTCCATATTCAGGGCATACCGCAACAGTTTCCCATTCCGGGAAACTGTTGCCATAAAATGGAGGAAGCTATGGCGAAACAGAAAGAAATAAAGACCAATGCCATGAGGATATTGGAAACGATGAAGATTCCGTTCAAACACTACACCTACGAATGCGACGAGTTTACAGACGGCCTGCAGATAGCGGACAAGCTTTCGCTGCCCCATGAAAAAGTGTACAAGACTCTGGTCACAGTGGGGAAC
>CAMWWF010000242.1 GCA_947177885.1 uncultured Lachnospiraceae bacterium | reverse complement strand
AAGACATACAATGATTATGACGCCGTCCGTGATGATCCCGAAGTCCCAGGTCATTCACACGCATAGCCTCCGGATAAGCCTCATCCAACCATGCCGGTCTCGCCCCGGAGGGTGTGGAAAGTACGGTATAAATGCCGTTTTGATAGAGATTCTCTATGATTTCCTCCAACCACTCAAAATGAAACTCGCCCTCCACAGGCTCATAGGCAGACCAGGAAAAGACACCGAGAGTGGCGCTGTTAATGCCTGCCTTTTTCATCAGCCTGATATCCTCCGCCAGGATGTCAGGCCTGTCCAGCCACTGGTCCGGATTGTAATCTCCTCCGTGCACCAATCCTTTTATTTGTTGAAAAAGAATGCTTTTTTCCATATGCGTATACCCCTTTATCTGTTTTCGTAATGGCCACAGCCATTCACACCATCCTTTCTAAAACCGGCACGGCATAACGATTCAGCCGCCTGCCCGAATGATTACTAATAGCATACCTTCCCTTGCCCAGAAAATCAATAGGTCTTTGCTTTTATTCATAATTATGTTACAATAAGGCATGTTCTTTTGAATGTAGCGGTTCTGTCATTTCCATTGTCTGTTTTTCTGTGACGGGAGCCATTTATTTGAACTGTTGCATTTTGACACGTTCCAGTACATAGTGATATGCACTGTTGGATCATTGATACCATCCGAAGTCAAAGCAGATGATTCCGGTCCGCAGAACCGTTGTGCAGGCATCTGCGCTATGATCGTATGTAAATATATGCGAGATCTACCGCTTGATCTATTGAGAATATTCTTCCGAACAGGAAAAACAGAAAGGCAGGGTTATTCCTATGAGCAAAAAAAGAGTTGTTGTTTCTTTGGGACATGATGCGCTTGGCTACACTACCGAGGCACAGCGGGGCGCCGTTTTAAAAACTGCAAAAGCACTGGCCGATCTGGTAGAGGCGGATTGCCAGCTGACCATTACCCACAGTAACGGTCCCCAGGTCAGCATGATACACAAAGCCATGACCGAACTGCGCCGCGTTTACATCGATTACACCCCTGCGCCCATGTGTGTCTGCTCCGCCATGAGTCAGGGCTATGTGGGATATGATATTCAAAATTCCCTCCGCGCGGAACTGCTCAGCCGGGGCATATCCAAGCCTGTGAGCACCATTTTGACACAGGTGACCGTAGACCCCTACGATGAAGCATTTTACGAACCCACCAAAGTAATCGGCCGCTATATGTCCAAAGAAGATGCCGAGACAGAGATCAAAAAGGGCAATTATGTACAGGAAGATCCCGGCCGTGGCTTCCGCCGTGTAGTCGCAGCGCCTAAGCCCATTGAAATTGTGGAGATCGAAGCGATCCGTGCACTGGTCAATGCCAACCAGGTTGTCATTGCCTGCGGCGGCGGCGGGATTCCCGTTATCGAGCAGCACCACGCTTTAAAGGGCGCTTCCGCCGTGATCGAAAAGGACGCCATTGCCGGAAAGCTGGCCTCCGATCTCTCCTGCGATGAACTGATCATCCTCACCGGAGTGGATTATGTATACAAAGATTTCGGGAAAGAAAATCCGACTCCCCTCAGCAGCATGACCGTTACAGAGGCTAAAGAAATGATCGCCGCAAAGGAATTCGGAGAAGGCACCATGCTGCCTAAGATCGAAGCCGCCATCGCGTATTTGGAGAAAGTACCCACCGGAAGAGTGATCATCACTTCTATAGACCGGGTCAGGGACGCTATCAAAGGCAGGGTCGGCACCATTATCACGGCATAAGCGCAGGACTGCCTTCCACGTTTTTGCTAACGTATCTTACTTCAACCGGCAACCGTTTCCGGTCAACGGTTTTCAGGACTGGAGCGTGTTTGAAAAATGCTTTCTTCGGGGTGTGCGTCACACTTTGTGGGATGCTGTCTGACCCACAGCGAAAGCCTTTTTTCCCGTTTACAGATTTCAAATCAGCAGATTCCAGGGGCAGTGTGTCTTGTATATGACACATCCGCCCCTTGTTTCAGGACTATCTGCCTTCAAACAGGAATCAAACAACAGCCTGACACTGTATGACTGATCACTTCAGAAAAACAAACTCCTTTTCCGAAGAATATTCTTCCGTATACCGGTATCCCAATCCCTCAAATTCCCTGACCCGCTCCGGCTCTCCGATCTCATGCTCCGCGAGAAAGCGCACCATCTCGCCCCTTGCCATCTTCGCAAAGGTTCCCTTCTGACGTATCCTGCCGTCCTGTAGCTCACCGAAGGTACAGGTTATATACCTGACATGGGGATGCAGATGCTTTTCAATCGCCACAGAATACTCTTTCGATGCCAGATTCAGAATGGTCTCCTCAGAGTCTGTCACCCGGCGGCACAGCTTACCGCCCCAGAAGTCGTACAGATCTTTCTTTCCATCCACGGACAGCTTCGCCTGCATCTCCAGGCGATAGGGCACCACTCCGTCAAAAGGCGACAACACCCCATAAAAACCGGAAAGAATATGCAGATGCTTCTGTATATACGCAAGCGCCCTTTCCGTCAACACCATCGGCGCCATATGCTGATATTGCAGTCCCTCGTAGGAAAGGATCGCAGGTGTCAGGTTTCGCTCCAGATCCATCTCTGCAAAACGTCTGAAATTCAGCTCCGCCAGTTTATCATTGCATCCCCAGAGCTCTTTCGCCCGGCTCAGGGACATTTGCCTTATCGCCCCACAGAGGATTTTCGTCTCCTCCAGAAAACAGGGAACACCCTCTATGGGAAATGTGTCAGTGTCCACATTCATCTTTTTCGCCGGTGAGATGATGATCTTCATTTGTCCTCCATGCCCTTTTTTGCAGAACACGCCACAGCTGTTCTGCTTTGCCGCAAAACTGTTAAACCTGTCAGGCTGCTTGCGTTCCGCCGCCTCGTCACTCAGCCGTTTCCGTCGTCCGGCGGCTTACATCGTCCAGTTCCCACAACATCTGCGCAGGGTTTTCCTCCGCCTTCACCTTGCCGTGAGCACTCACGATCACACCCTGCTCATCGATCAGATAAGTGGTCCTTACGATACCCATGGTCTTCTTGCCATACATATTCTTTTCCTTCCACACATCATATGCCCGGATTGCGGCAAGCTCCGTATCCGCCAGCAGTGTAAAAGGCAGGCCGAACTTGTCCTCAAACTTCTTGTGGGATGCCACGCTGTCCTTGCTGATGCCGATCACCACTGCCCCCTTCTCCTGAAACCGGGGATATAATTGTCCAAAACCACATGCCTGCTTCGTGCAGCCGGGGGTATTATCCCTGGGATAAAAATAAAGTATAACCTTCTTTCCCCTGTACTCTTCCAGACTATGCATCTCACCGTTCTGATCCGGAAGCTGAAAAGACGGTGCCTTTGTACCTGCTTCTAACATAACTAATTCCTCCATTCCGGGTTCATTTTGGTTCCACTTTTGGCGGACTTACCTGAAATATGTCATATCCGCCAGACTCCTGTTTCATTTCGACAGCACAAGGGCTGTCAGGAACGAGCCTATTATAATGCAAAAATCGGAAAAATTAAACACAATTCCCTGGAACCGTTTCCATTTTACATTGAAACTCAGATAATCCACCACATATTTGCGCTTTAAACGATCATACGTATTGCTGAAAGAGCCGCCCAGCAGAAGCGCCAGACCCACACGCAGAGTATTGTTTCCCCTATGTCCCAGACTTAACACAAAAACAATGCTCACCAGGATCGTAAGAATAACCGATATCGCTGCCACCACAGCCCTTCTGGAAGCTCCGAGGTCCAGCATGGCGCCGGTGTTATGATATTTTCTCAATATCAGTTTCTTCCCGGCAAAATAGGCGGGAAAGTTTTCCCCGCCTGTGTTCTCGATCCGGTTCTTTATCCACAGATCGCCCAAAAAGATTCCCAATGCCAAGATGACGCAAATACAGATGACCATGTAATCCTCCTGTTCCAATTGCCGCCCGCGGCAGTCGGCGCTGCTTACGGTTCTTTTCCCGCCTGCGCCGATTGTCGATGTTTACGGTTCTTTTTGCCGTACTGCCATCGACGGCAAAGTGTTCCGAAGCTTGGCAAAGGATCCTGTTCTCTAATAATCCACACGCTTCAGACACAGCCCCTGTGCCGGAGCGGTAGGTCCGGCCTTCTGCCTGTCCTTTGCTTCCAGCACGACGGCAACCTGCTCACAGCTCATCCTGCCGTTCCCCACTTCCAGCAGAGTCCCCACCATAATGCGCACCATATTCTGCAGAAAACCGTTTCCGTGAAATGTAAATGTAATATAATTTCCCTCCCGGACAATTTTGATCCGATCCACACAGCGCACTGTGGATTTCTTCATCCTGGGATTGACACAGAAATTTCTGAAATCATGTTCCCCTTCCAGAATCTCCGCCGCCTGCCGCATCTTTGCAAGATCAGGCTTTTCTTCCAAGCGGGTGACATACTTTCTGTCAAAGACGGATTTCACCTCTCCGTCATAACAGGTATAGCAGTATGTCTTTCCCACTGCATTATAGCGGGCATGGAATCTGGGGGACGCCTCCCTGACCTCCCTCACCGCAATGTCGTCGGGCAGATAACGGTTCAGGTAGGTGCGTATCTCTTCTTCGGAAAGTTCTGTATTCATACCGGCATTGGCCACCATTCCTTCCGCATGGACGCCTGCATCAGTCCGTCCTGCGCCGATGACCTCCACCTCTTCCTGACACATCAGGGACAGCACTTTCTCCAGCTTTCCCTGGATCGTCTCATGACCGGGCTGTCTCTGCCAGCCTGAATAGCGGCTTCCGTCGTATGCGATCAGCATTTTATAATTTTTCATGAATCTTCCCATTCCCTTTTGAATGTAACAGTTCGGACAGGTTACTGCGCCGTTACGTTGATGCACACTGCCCTCGCAAGCCTAGAGCGTGTTTGAAAAATTGCAAAGAAATGTGTCCTTTGAACAATGTGTCCTCAGGCATTTTCCAACTGCTTTAGCAGTTTGGGAGACTTGGAATCTCTCCGCGAAACAGTCTTTGCCGTGAGCAAAATTACCAAAGGCAAATATTCCTGTCACGCTATTCCCGGCTCAAAAACCGG
>CAMWWF010000241.1 GCA_947177885.1 uncultured Lachnospiraceae bacterium | reverse complement strand
GCGGTTATGGAAATTTTCATTAAAATACCGTTCCGGAAACAAACTTCAGGCGGCGGTATATTAAAGACAGCCAGAACCGATTTCGCAGATAGTATCCGCTTTATCCGAAAGGAAAAGCCTGTTATCGGAAAAGCCGTTCTTGTAATCTGCGGAATTAATTTGTTCCTTGCAGCAATGATCATTGTGGCACTGCCATATCTGGTAACAGAGGTATTAAATTTAGAAGCTTCACAGGCGAACAGACTTTATGGTTTTGCAGAGGGAGCATTGGCGGCAGGAGGACTCACTGGGGGTATCGCAGCAGGCATTTTTGCAAAAAAAATGGCAATTCGCAAATCGGGCAATCTGGTAATAGCTTGTGCAGTATGTGTGTTTCCTATCAGTGCTGCATTGATGTTGTTTTCCTCTGGAATGATAAATTATATTGCCATAACCGTATGTTGTTTTGCCATTATGGTATTTTCAACGATTTTTACCGTACAGATGATGTCCTTTATCCAAACAGAAACTCCGCAAAATTTAATTGGAAAGGTGATTGCTGTTATTCTTACCGTTTCCATGTGTGCACAGCCATTGGGCAATGCATTATATGGTGTCCTGTTTGAAATTTGCAAAGGGTTTGAATATGCTGTTGTTTTATTTTCGGGTGTTGTGTCGTTTATGATCGCCATCAGCACAAGAAATATTTTCAAAAGATTTTCAGCAGACTAAAATAGTCTCTCGGAATCTCCCTTGCACCTGCCTTTGCGGCCGATTTTCCATCAGTTGCACACAAATTTAATCAACGTACGTTCCACGTACGCCTCATAAATTTGTGCACAACTTACAAAAAATCTTCTCGCAAAATCAGGCAAAAAGAGACTCCGAGAGGCTATGGATTACATAATTCCAACGAATCTTCCGCATCCACCCACATCTGCATATTCCCCTCAAGATACAATAAATCCATCGGTATACTAATAGATTGCATATTCAAGCGGTTCGTCTATTGCCAAAGCATTTAAGGCACATTCCGAGCAGGGAGAAGTTTTCAAACCTTCTTCTGCTTTGTTGCAGTCTATCCGCAAGAAGTAACCGGCATAGATATATGGTGAATGACGAGCGGGCGGTGAGGGTGATTGAGAAACGGCTCACGGAAACAGACAAGAGCAGGGCAAAGGCAATGGAAAAGGAGCAGAAAAAGCTGAACAAACGCCTTGCGGAGCTTGACAGGCTGTTTTCCTCTCTCTACGAGGATAAGGTGATGGAGCGGATTACCGAGCGGAATTTCGAGATGATGTCGGGGAAGTTGTATTGAACTGTCCGAAAAAATCACCGACTGAGATGGCTCACAAAGGACAATTTGTATAATTATTTCTATAGGGCAAACGCTCGACATGAAATAAGTTGCCGGTAATAAAGTTGGCTCTTGGGAAAAACGGAGAATCCGGCAACTTATGAATGGCATGGCTAAACTGTTACAATCATGTAAAATGATGCAAATATGATGCTTGCATTTTGGAGACAGAGAAGAAATAATAGAGAATAGGGAATAAATTTGTCGCATGTAAGTGAAGGCATGTGCAAAGAAACATAAAATCCGGGGTAATAAAAGACGTGAAAAAGGGTTTCATAAAAGAAGTGCTTTGTCTGCCGGCGGCAGCAGGGCTGGCAGCAACGGTGATCGGCAGCAGCATACAGCAGGCAGTCCTGACAGCCGCCGTGACCGGCAGCAGTGCACAGGAAGCCGGACTGACCGCAACTGTGATCGGCGGGGATGCACGGGAGGCAGAGTCGGCTGCTGCTGCAACAAATAGCGGGGTACAGGAAGCAGATATGCCGGGCACAGGGACTTTGCGGGGAGCGTCTCCGCTGTGGGATAAGAGACAGTTGAACGATATATCAGGGGAGCCGGTCATTGTATCGGCAGGGTCGGCCGGCATGATTGCGGCATTGAACAGAATATCCTCAGGGTCGGCCGGCATAGTCGCAGCACTGAACAATATATCCTCAGAGCCGGACAGCAGATCCGCAAGGCATTGCCAGAGGGGCAGTGTGCTGTTCAAATGGCAGGAAGGATCTTCCATGGGAAGTGTTCCGTATTTTAGGGATGATGCAGGGCGGAATACCCAGATGGCGGAGGGCTGTCTCTATGGCTATTGGAACAACCGCCTTTGCAGATATGACTTGGAGACGCTGGAGGAGACGGTGCTGTATGAGGCGGCGTCCTCTCAGAACGGCGATTTCTGTATCTGGGGGGAATACATTTATTTTATGGTGGTTCCCAATGTGACTTCTTTAGGCAGAACACAGGGTTATCTTTACCGGGTGCTGTGCGACGGCAGTGAGGAGGCGGTCTGCCTGACAGACATAGTGATGCCGGATTACTATTACAATAATAATTATATATTGGATACATACGATGATATTCTATATCTGGTAGGCCAGCAGGATGATAAGGAAAATCAGTATTTTCGCCTGGGCCGGGATGGCGGTATCAGCCCTGTTCCGGAGGAGGAAACGCTGTATGGGAAAATGCCGGCGGGGTACTCAAGCTGGCGTTCTGCGGGGCAGATCATCACTCTGCCCTATGCCATGCGGAATTATGGATATTTTTTCTGCCAGAATGACAGGTGGAAGACATCCATGCGGATGAATCCGGACAGCTTAGAGAAAGAGATGATCCATATACCGGATGAGTATTACCGTTTGACGTTTATTACGGATAATGCGATATTTTTGACAGGCTTCCCGGGTGACTGCTACAGGATATCTCTGGATGACCTTACCCATATGGAGAAGATAGAAGATGTTCCCGGTTACATGGTCGCTTTTTGGAATGAGGAAGGAATCTGTTCCGTTAAGTCTTATAAGGATTGGGCAGTATTGTCCTTTGTTGATCAGGATGGAGAAGTGAATACACAGGAGGATAGTTTTGAAAGAAATTGGGATTCGGAAGTAAACTTTTTTGACGGAAGCTGCTACTATTATGTTGTCACAGTGGATGGAACGAAAGAAGTCCGAAGGCGGGGGCCGGAGGACGGGGATGAGCCGGAGCGGGTATCCGTTTACCGCAAACGTCCCGATGGAGGTCTTGCCGCCGGAGAGACATGCCTGTACAGCTGGAAGGATGAAGATGAGTCCATAAATATTGATTACACCGTCTATAAAATATATTTTACGGAAGAGAGGGATGCTTTCGGGAAGGTAAATGACTTTCTGGATCAGCTTTATGCGGAGGAGATGGCTTTCATAGAAGAGCAGAAAGAGTATTTTCTGGCGCAGGAGCGGGAAGCGGAATATGATCCGAAGGACGGACACCGGTACGCGTACCGGTGGGATACGGCCGGGGTGAATTATATGGATGAAGATTATGTGAGCATATGTATGGAATGGGAGGAAAATGGGAGTCGATACGGTGCTCACGGCATGGATGGAAGGATGTATTATGTATTTGACAGACATACCGGAGAACAGATCCATATCATGGACCGGGTAGACCATTCCCCGGGAGAGATCTGCGGGATCATTGCGCCTTATGTGGAGGCGGTGGCCACACGGGGAACCGGTGAAGAGGGCTGGGAGGCTGTTATTCTGGAGGATGGCCGCTTCTATTTATCCGAGGAGGGTATTGGTATTCATTTTGATCCTTATGAGATAAACTGTTATGCCGCGGGAAATCAGGAGGTCATTGTACCTTACAGTGCCTTTGGCATGACTGTGGATAAATGAGAATAACATGCAAAGGGCCTGTAAGGCGTGGGCGTATGGAGGTCTGTGCAAAGAGATTTTCTGAGATGTCCGGGAAGGACGCCGCTTAAGAAAATCTAAAACTTCACACATGGATATGAGATTCCGCAGAGCGGAGTCATGGAGGTTGGCGTAATGGATATGCATAGGAACAAATTTTGGAATAAAAAAGCAGTCTCCGGTCTGGTCATAGCGGCCGGAATGGCGGTTATCACAGGTTGTGGAATGGAAACTGCGGTCACATCAGGAGTCTCCCGTGTGGAAGAGGCCGTACCGCGGGGAGACAGTGGGGAAGCGGTATATTTCTATAGAGCGCATGGGCAGAGAAATGCCCTGATGCCGATTGCGGGCCGTGGAGATGCCCTGATGTCTGTGGCGGCCGGTGACGGTATCCGGCTGTCTGCGACAGCTGCAGGTGATGCCGCCATGTTGGCCGCAAACACCGCTTCACAGACGGAGCAGAGTACGGACTCCGTCATGGGCAGCGTGCCTTATTTCAGGGATGATGCGGGAAAGCGTATCCAGATGGTGGACGGTTATCTCTATGGCTACTGGAATAACCGTCTGTGCCGGTATGATCCCGAGACGCTGGAGGAGACGGTGCTGTATGAGGCGGCCTCTCCTCAGAACGGCGATTTCTGTGTCTGGGGAGATTATGTCTATTTTATGGTGGTCCCCAATGTAAGTGCGGTGGGAAAGCTTCACGGTTATCTCTATCGGGTAAAATGTGACGGAAGCGAGGAGGCGGTCTGCCTGACCAGCGTGGTAATGCCGGATCAGGATCACGGCGGCCAGTATTATCAGTACTACAAGCTGGATACATACGAGGATGTCCTGTATCTGCTCCGGCAGAGGGATGATGATGAAAACAGGTATTTCCGCCTGAACCGGGATGGCAGTATAGAGCGGATCGCGGAGAGTGAGACATTGTACGGACAGCTGCCGGAGGGAGATTTTAGCAGGTGGCGTTATGATCCCATGCTGACACTGCCTTATGCCATGAGGAATTATGGCTATGCCTTTATGAGCGATGATAAGGACAATCCGGTGAGGATCGATCTGGACAGTCAGCAGGTAGAGAGGATCGATATTCTGAATGATCATGTGGTCCGTACTGTCACAAATGATGCGATCATCGTTTCGAAGAACAACGTATGGTACCGGCTCTCTCTGGATGACACGGATGAGGTCAGGGAAATCGGCACATCTTCCGGCGACTATGTAAATCTTGCCTCGTGGGATGAGAAGGGACTTTACTTTACATCGACATCCGGGGATGAGTCCATACGTTTATCTTTTATGGATTGGGAAGGTGAGGAAGAAACCCTGCAGTATGGTCTTA
>CAMWWF010000240.1 GCA_947177885.1 uncultured Lachnospiraceae bacterium | reverse complement strand
GCTGTACGCTGTTCGACACGGCGGAGATCTACAGCCCGAACCTTGCGGGGATCGGGCATAATGAGCGCATTGTGGGAAAAGCGCTGAAAGATGTGAGAAGGGACGTGGTGCTGGCGACCAAGCTGTTTCTGGACAGGTCGGAAGTCAAAAAGGAAGGATCTGTATATAAAGCAGTCCGCAGGCATCTGGAGGATTCCATGGACCGCCTTCAGACGGACATGGTTGACCTTTATTATCTCCACCGGACAAACGGCGGCGTAAGGATAGAGGATGTTGCCGAGGCGATGGGGCTCCTGATAGAGGACGGCCTGATCCGGGGATGGGGGTTATCCCAGGTGGATGTGGATGTCATTGACCGGGCACAGAACGTTACGCCGTTAAGCGCGATCCAGAATATCTATTCCATGGTGGAACGGGATATGGAGAAAGCGGTGATCCCTTACTGCATGGAGCATGGAATCGGGGTAGTTCCCTTTTCACCCATAGCCAGCGGGCTTTTATCCGGGAAGATCACAACAGAAACAAAGTTTGAGTCAAATGATGATGTCCGGAACTGGGTCCCGCAGCTTTCCAGGGCCAATATCGCCGGAAACCAGCCCATCATTGACCTTTTGAAAGAATATGCGGATAGGAAGCATGCCACAAGCGCCCAGATCTCGCTGGCGTGGATGCTGCACAAATATCCCAATGTGGTTCCCATTCCGGGTTCAAAGAATAAGGAGCGCATCATTGAAAACCTGGACGCCTCCAAAGTGGAACTGACGGAAGAGGAATTTTGTTCACTGGAAGAAGCGCTGAACCAGTGCAAAGTGTACGGACACAGGGGATTCAACAGATAATAGTGTGAAATTAAAATTTCACACATCCTGATTTGTACGCCCGCCTAAGCGGGCAGATGGGAGTTAGCGTGAGAAGAAAGGAGCAGAAAATGAAAAAATTAGGTTTTGGACTGATGCGGCTGCCGCAGACGGATCCGGAGGACTGGTCAAGCGTGGACATGGACAAGACAAAAGCCATGATCGACAGGTATATGGAGGAGGGATTTACTTATTTCGACACGGCTTATGTCTATCATGGAGGGAACAGCGAGAAAGCCTTTGGCGAGCTGGTGGCAAAGCGTTATCCCAGGGATTCCTTTACCATCACCACCAAGATGCCGGTATTCATGGTAAAAAGTGCGGAGGACTATGAAAGGATTTTTGACGAGCAGCTTGCGCGGTGCCAGGTAGGTTATTTTGATTATTATTTCCTCCACGCCATGGGGCGGTCCGTGTATGGCGCGGTGCAGGAACAAAAAGGGTTTGAATTTATGGTGCGGAAAAAAGCGGAGGGGAAGATCCGGCACATCGGTTTTTCCTACCATGACGATGCGGATATGCTGAACCGTATCCTGACGGACCACCCGGAGACAGAGCTGGTGCAGCTCCAGCTCAATTACATAGACTGGGAAAATGAGAGCGTCCAGTCCCGCAAATGCTATGAAGTCTGCGTAAAGCATGGCGTACAGGTAACGGTCATGGAGCCGTTGAAGGGCGGCGCGCTGGTGCGCCTGCCGAAAGTGGCAGAGAATATCCTGAAAGAAGCCGATCCAAACGCCGGGAACGCTTCCTGGGGAATCCGCTTTGCGGCATCCCTGGATCAGGTCATGGTGGTTCTGAGCGGCATGAGCGATCTGGAACAGGTGGAGGACAACATCAGCTATATGAAGGACTTCCGGCCTCTGACGGAGGGGGAGAGGGAAACCATAGCAAAAACGGTGCAGATCATCAACGACAGCATTGCCATTCCCTGTACCGCCTGCCGTTACTGCACTGCAGGATGTCCGAAAAAGATTGCCATCCCCGAATATTTTGCACTGTATAACAACCAGAAGCAGTTCGGCCTGCTGGCGGGGCTTGCCACTACCTACGGAAACCTGACGGCGACCCACGGAAAACCACAGGACTGTATCGGATGTAAACAGTGCGAGAACCACTGCCCGCAGCATCTGCCCATTGTGGAGAATTTAAAGCTGGTGGCGGAGGCGTTTGGAATGTAGCTCAGATGTGACAACAGGAACAATCATGCAGGAAAAGATGGAAGGAGAATAGGTTGAAAAATCAGCTTGATAGCTGATTTTATCAACCGGCAATTTGAGTCAGAGCCTCAAATATGCCCTGAGCGCAGATGAGAAATCGCCTACGCGAATTTCTCATCGCGTGTCATCGCAGTAAACTGCTCTGACATGGAGGATTAGATTATGGCAAAATTAGTGGCGTTTTATTCCAGGGCAGATGAGAATTATTTCAGCGGGGGTTACCGTTATGTCACGGTAGGCAATACGGAAAAGGTGGCAAAGATAATCTCTGAACTGACAGGCGCGGATTTATTTAAGATCGAGCAGAAAATCCCTTATGCTGCGGATTATAACACCTGTATCCAACAGGCAAAAGAGGATCTGCAGGCAAAGGCGAGACCGGAACTGGTTTCCGTGCCGGACAGCCTTGACAAGTATGATGAAATCTATCTGGGTTTCCCAAATTACTGGGGAGATATGCCCATGGCAGTGTATACCTTTCTGGAACAATTCGACTGGAACGGCAAGACGATTCATCCTTTTTGCACCCATGAAGGAAGCGGTCTTAGCGGAACCGAAGGAAAGATTCAAAGCACTTGCAAAGGGGCGGTGGTGACAAAGGGACTTGCCCTGCAAGGCAGTTTTGCAGATACCGCCGGAGATACTATCAGTAAATGGATCTGACTTTTGAACATAAGGATGTCTGGCGAAGCCGGGCATCCGTTGTTTGAAAAAGCCACAAGGTCTGTGGAGTGATAAAGAAAGGTGATGCGAAACAATATGAAGAAGATGTTGATTGTTTATTATTCATGGACAAACGGAAACACGGAAAGGATTGCCCGAAAACTGCAAAAAGTTACCGGTGCGGATATGGACAGGATTGAAACAGTGATTCCGTATTCCGGCAGTTATGATGAAGTGGTAAAGCAGGGACAGGATGAAGTGAATAGAGGGTATCAACCGGAGATTGTCCCATTGTCGTTTTCTGTCAAAGATTATGATGTGATTGCTGTCGGGACACCCACATGGTGGTATACCATGGCTCCAGCGGTCCTGTCGTTCGTGAAAGCACAGGATTTTAAGGGTAAGACGGTGATCCCATTTATGACGAATGGGGGATGGCCGGGGCATGTGCTCAGGGATATCAAGAGGGAGTGCGCAGGCGCTGATTTCCTGTATGAAATGGAAGTCAAATTTGATTCTTCGGGAGGAGACCATTTGGAAACCCCGGAGGCTGACATTGACGCATGGGCAGAGAGTGTAGCTGATCTTATAAAAGAAGAAAAGGAGTAAATGTCTGACACAAAAAAAGAAAATCAGAACAAAACGGGGCAGCGCTTCTTTGGAGGCACTGCTTTGTCTATGCACAGCCCCGTGCAGAGGAAATATGCTGCTGAGGCGGCGCACGGGGCGCACAGCGGGCAGGGAGAGTCTTCCCTGCTCAATTGAGTTAGACCACATTTTTGCAGAATGTGTGGCATAAACCGCATTCAGGGGGGATGTGGTGTTGAGTATGGCGGTACAGAAAAATATAATAGGTCTGTGGATGAAAAATATCCCAAAGAAAATAAAAATACCACTTGAAAGGCAGGAATCACCATATGAAAAAAATACTACTTCTTATGTCAGCCGGCTTGATGATATTTTCACTGACAGCATGCGCCGGCAGTCCAAGGTCAGGCAGTGCGGCTCCAGCTGCGGATGACAGCAGGGTATCGGAGCAGAAAGGACAGGAAGAGGAAATTGGCAGTGCTTTGGAATTATCAGAAGAGACGGACACAACAGAGCCTGTTGGGGGAAATGATGTTTTAGTGGCATATTTTTCAAAAACAGGCAACACAGAAACGATTGCAAATATGATTGCAGGGTATATCGAAGGCGATTTGTTCCGTGTGGAAACAGTCACTGTTTATCCGGATGAATACAATGATCTGATTGAAGTGGCAAAAGAGGAGCAGGACAATGATGAGAGGCCGGAGCTTGCCTCAGCCGTAGAAGATATGGACAAGTATCAGACTGTGTTCATCGGGTTTCCTAACTGGTGGGGCACAATGCCCATGGCGATGTTTACATTTTTAGAGTCCTATGATTTTGCGGGAAAGACGGTCATTCCCTTTTGTACCCATGAAGGAAGCGCCCTTGGCCGGAGCGAAAGTGACATCGCAGCGTTGATACCGGAAGCGGAACTGCAAAAGGGGCTGGCTGTGAGGGGGTCTAATGTAGACAGTGCAGAAGATGATGTGGTGGGCTGGCTGGAAGAACTGGGCTTTGAAAGCCCTGCTGATGGAGACTAAAAGGCGATGCGGGCAAAGCAGAAAATACGGCTCTGTGTGGATTTTGTAATGGTCATTTTGATGCCGTGCCTAATGGCCTATGCTTTTATGGGAGGAAAACTGCATGAATGGCTTGGCCTGACAATGTTCCTGCTGTTTTTCCTGCATCACCTGCTGAATGCAGGCTGGCATCGGGCGTTGGGGAAGGGAGCTTACACGGCAAACCGGATATTAGGGACAGTTACAAACCTGCTTTTACTGCTGGCAATGGTTTTTCTGGCAGTAAGCAGTGTGATCCTGTCAGGATATGCACCATGGAATATAAAAGGCAGTATGGCTGTGGCAAGGCTTATGCATCTGGCTTTATCCTATTGGGTGTTTGCACTGGCGTCTTTCCATCTTGGAATTTACTGGAACAGGATACCTGTTGCCGGAAAAGTGATGGCAGATAAAAAAATATCGGTTTTGCTACGGCTTGCTCTCCTGCTCTATGCAGCTTATGGGGTACGTGTGTTTATCAAAAGGCAGTTTGCCCTTTATATGTTCCTGCAGGTTCAGTTTGCATTCCTTGATTATGAAGAGCCGGTGGTGCTGTTTTTTATGGAATACTTTGCAGTGATGTGCCTGTCTGCTGTGATCGGGTATTATATGTCGGCTTTATTGCACCGCCTGAATCGGAGCAGGGGACATTCGCCTGGCAGAGTAAAGAAATATATTTTTGAGAAGGAGGAACTTTGAAATGAATCAGACTTACATCACAT
>CAMWWF010000239.1 GCA_947177885.1 uncultured Lachnospiraceae bacterium | reverse complement strand
ATCCGGTATATTGTATGGAAGACCGGGATCCTGTTCCGATGGCGAGCAGGGGAGTGGAGCCGGGAAATGGTAAAAATCCAGAGTCCGTGGAAGATGGGAAGATGGGAAGAGCTGAAGAAAAGAATGGAAAAGGCTGAAAGAACAGTTTCGTCCGGAACGGATTCGATATGGGGCAGATTGAAAATATTGGGCTGCCTGAACAGTTACAAAGCTGCCAATGATTTACAAAATTTCTGTTGACAAACCTGTCGCCTATATGTATAATTAATCAGTGTGTGAAAAGAAATTACACAATATGTTGCATAGGAGCCGCTATGTTAGTAAACTTATCTGATGTATTGACATCTGAGGGCAGGCAGGTTCGGAAAAGTGCAGACCTTGAAATGACGGATTTTAAGTGCCGAACGGGGAGTTATGAGATCATTGAGAAATCCCCCGTATCATTTACCTTTACCAATATCGGGGAGGGTAAGGCAAGGGTGGAAGGAAATGTCCATCTGAAATTCAAGGCCGAGTGCGACCGGTGTCTGACGGAAGTACCTGTGACACTGGAACCGTACTTTGACAGGATCGTCACAGCGCCTGATGTGACCACAGAAGAGGAAGAGATTGATGATCTGAGCTTTATGGAAGGTTATCAGCTGAATGTAGAGACTTTTGTGTACAATGAAATCATAGGTAACTGGCCGGCAAAGATTCTGTGTAAAGAGGACTGTAAGGGCATCTGCCCCAAGTGCGGACAGAATCTGAACATAAGGGATTGCGGGTGCGATACTTTCGTTCCGGATCCTCGTATGGCTGCTATACAGGATATCTTCAACGCAGGTAAGGAGGTGTAACGATGTCAATCTGTCCTAAGAATAAATCTTCCAAAAGTAGAAGAGATAAGAGAAGAGCAAACTGGAAGATGAGCGCTCCTGCGCTGGTAAAGTGCAGTAAGTGTGGTGCGCTGATGATGCCTCACAGAGTTTGCAAGGCTTGCGGTTCTTATAACAAGAAGCAGGTTATCAATGTTGACTGATCATAGATTTATCAGCAATATCGGGCGTTCGCGGAACGCCCTTTTTTAATTTTGTTTTAAATCCAATCTTTAGAAAATCTTAAAGAATTTTTGGGGTTTGTTAAGGGATTTTGCCGGAGAGGCATGTTATCATATACTTGTTGTAAATTGAGGGAATTGCCGCTTAATGACCGATACGTATTTGAAAGGGGAGGTGTGTCGGAAACAGGAACGGCATTCTGTTCAACAGGGACTTTGACCATATTTAAATTGCAGTGGGAGGGAGAAAGTTATGCGTAGACGATTTAAGGCAATGGCTCTCATGCTTCTATGCCTGTTCAGTCTGATATGGGGCGGGAATGGCCTGGTGGCGTTCGCGGAATCCCAGCCGACGGAGGTAAGTTCGCTTTCAGGTGACGTGAGACTGCTCAAACAGGAAGATAACCGGTATGTGATGCAGGTGACAGTGGAGAACAGCGGGGAGGATTTTACGGGCACGGTGCAGGTGATCTTCGGCGCAAGCTATGATAATTGCGCTTACAATACGGAGATCACGCTCCCGGCACAGGGGAAGAAGCAGTTTACGGTCACTGTGCCTGAACGTGCGGCGGATACGGTATATGGGCTGTGCCAATTGAATTTTCTGGACGAAAAGGAAAGTGTGATCCGGTCCATTTCTCTGAAAGACGTATTCAACGATGTTTTCTCAGGGATTCCGGTGGGGATCTTATCCGATGATTATTCCGGTCTTACTTACATGGATGCCGGTGGGAGCCCCTTCCATATCAGGGGGATGAACAGTCCCATGGATCTGATCGAACTGAATAATGACAATCTGTCAGGATATCTCAACGGGTTATATTTTCTGATCATCGATCAGTTTAATGTGTCCGTCCTGAGTGAAGACAATATTCAGGCGATCCAGGACTGGGTAAAGAACGGGGGATGGCTGATCATCGGAACAGGCGCATACGCGGAGCAGACACTTTCCGGGTTTGACGAGGACTTTCTCAATGTGGAAGTGACGGATGTCAGCGAACCCGGCGAAGAGAACGCTGCAACGGTAAATGAGAACAGATACGGATATTATTATAATCTTGTTTATGAGGCGGACATTGACCTCCGTCAGATGGCCATGGCTGACCTGGATTATACGAAAATGACGGCATTGGGCAGTGTGAACGAGAGCATGGAGACTCCCGCGGTCAACTGTTCTGTGGAGGACGGTGCGGTATCCATACTCTATTTCTCGCTGGGGGAGAAGGAACTGCAGAAGATGAGCTCTTATATGGTACAGAACATTTATGAGGAGCTCATGTACACATCCAACAGTTACCGGAATTTTGGAGGCAGCTGGGATATGGAATATATCGGGCAGCGGGCTCTGGCTTACATTGACAGCTGTAATTCGGATCTGGATTTCTCCTGGCTCAGGATACTGATCATCCTTTATGTCATACTGGTGGGACCGGTTCTGTATCTGATCCTGCGCAAGAGCAGGAAGAGCGAATGGTACTGGGTTGGAGCGCCTGTGCTTGGAATACTTTTTGTTGCCGGGGTGTATCTCTTAGGGCTGGGTGTGAGACTGAATGAGGCGAAGGCCTACTCTGTCACGGTGCAACAGACGGACGGCAGTCGGGCGGATACTTATATGCTGGCATATCATTCCGGTGTGAAACCATGGGAAGTGTACTTAAAGGACAGTTATGAAGTGGCAGGTCCGGGCTTTCAGGGATATGACTATTACAGCAGCAATGCTTCCACTATCAGCGATTATCATTATATTGTAAGCAACGACAGTAAGGGGATGTCCATTGGACTAAAGCCTGGAGAGAACTTTGAAAACGGGTTCTTTTATGCGGGGAAAAGGGCAGAGAGTACAGGGGCGCTTACCGGCGAAGAGCTGGTCGGTGTGGGAATCGGAAAGTTAAGCGGTACGGTCACCAATGAGACGGACTATGACATGGCTTATATGGCAGTGTGGTCCAATTCCTATATAGTAGTGCTTTCGGACGTGAAGGCCGGGGAGACTGTAGATCTGCAGCGTGCTGTTGCGGACGGAAAGTGTGCTTATCAGGGTTCTGCGCCCTATTTTGACAGCCTTCTGCATGATATGGTGGGAATTTACGGATCCCGCAGGGATTATGCGCAGGATGACATGGCGGCGCTGCTCATCGGGCTTGGTGTTGCTGAGGAAAAGAAGACGCAGTCAGGAACGGTGATCCTTGCAGGTGTGGTAAAAGATTATGATAAGGCAGTGGCGGACAAATGCAGTGAGACCGCTTACGGATGCTTTTATACTTATGTGAGGGCCGGTGACGGAACCGGAGATGAAGCCGGTCAGGCGGATGCGGGGGGTGAACAGAATGCTTCATATTGATCATCTGTATAAAAATTACGGTAAATTTCGGGCCGTCAATGATCTGACGCTCCATGTCCCCCAGGGGGATCTGTTCGGATTTGTGGGACCCAACGGTGCAGGAAAGACCACCACGATCCGCATTGCGTGCGGATTGATGCTGCCCTCTTCCGGTGACGTCACCATCAACGGTGTGAACGCCGTGGCTCATCAGAAGGAGATCAAGAAGCAGATCGGTTATGTGCCGGATTTCTTTGGTGTGTATGATAATCTGAAAGTAAGAGAGTATATGGATTTTTATGGGTCCATGTACCGCATGGGGTCAAAAGAGATTCAGAGGATTTCCGACGATCTTCTGGAACTGGTGAACCTTTCTGATAAGAAGGAGGTCTTTGTGGATACCCTTTCCAGGGGCATGAAGCAGCGCCTGTGTGTGGCGAGGGCATTGATCCACAATCCTGCGCTTCTGGTTCTGGACGAACCCAATTCAGGTCTGGATCCCAGAGCCAGGGTGGAGATGAAGGAGCTTCTTCTGAATCTGAAGAGCATGGGGAAAACCATTGTGATCAGTTCCCATATTTTATCCGAGCTCTCCGAGATGTGTAATAGTATCGGGATCATGGATCATGGAAATCTGGTGGCTTCCGGACGTATCGAGGATGTTATGGACAGTGTATTCGGGAGCGATCAGCTGATCATTACACTGGAGGAAGGTCATGAGACAGCGGTGCGCATTGCAAATGAACATGTGAGCGTAAAGGTCACTTCTGTGGGCGAACAGGAGATCAGACTTACCCATACGATGACAAAGAGGGAGATCGCCGGAATGGTGGGGGAAATGATCGCTCATGATGTTGTGGTGACAGGCTTCCACAAGCAGGAGGGCAGTCTTGAGACGCTGTTCATGCGTGTCACGGACAACGAGGAAGAGCAGAAGGGAGGAGAGCAGAATGCAGCTGAATCCAATCATTAAGAGAGATGTGAGAGTACAGTCCCGGAGCATGAAGATCTGCTGGGGAGTGTTTGCATATGAACTGATACTGGCCCTTGTCTTTTTCCTGGCCATGATGATAATTCAGGATGAGAATCGGTATTCCGTCATGAATCTGTACAGTTATCTGGTATGGCTGTATCCGATTCTTGCGGTCACGCAGCTGGTGATCCTGGCGCTGATCGTTCCTGTCCGGACGGCTTCCGCCATATCAGGGGAAAAGGAGCGCCAGACCTTTGATATTATGATGACCACCAGTATGACGCCGTTTTCGATCATTATGGGAAAGGTGATGACGGCAATCATACAGAGTATGTTCTTCGTGATCGCCAGCATGCCCATCATGGCGCTTTCCTTTGTCATCGGGGGCATGTCCTGGAGCTATCTGTTCTGGTTTCTTGCAGTGGCGCTGCTCATGTCGTTTTTCGCGGCCAGTATCGGGATCTTATGTTCCTCACTGTGTAAGCGGAGTGTCAGCGCGGTGATCATGGCTTACGGATTTTATCTGATCTTTTTCGTGGCAACGGCGATTCCCATCCTGCTGACAGAGTATTTTTCTTACTCGTCATCCTATTACGATGCAACCTACACATCCGGTGGAATAATTTACAGCTATGAGGAGAATTTTTTCCTGTTCTTATTACTGAATCCGGTTGTGTATCTGGTGGAATTTTTCTGTCGGATCATGACGGGGAATTCACTGATGAACTATCTTCACAACTCAACGCTTATAACGGTGACTGTCGG
>CAMWWF010000238.1 GCA_947177885.1 uncultured Lachnospiraceae bacterium | reverse complement strand
CCCTCTCTTTTTTCTCCAGCAGAAGACGCCATACCAGATTCATCGACGTCTCGTGGCCTCGCATATGTGCATTAGAGTCAGCTGTTCTTCCCATTAGTTAACACATTTATTGCATGTACCTGCCATTGACCTAATAAATAAGCCTTTAACACATCCTTACCACTTATATGTTTTTTCTTGATTTTAAAAGAGTATATGTTATTAGCTTTTAATTCGTTTGCTTTGATTCCCTCTTCTGTAGCTTCATTATAAATACCTATAGTGCCAAAATTATTTATGTTTATCTGTGCATTTGTTTGATTGGTATATGGAATCCTCATGCTAATAATATCTCCGTTGTAATATCCCTTTTCATATCCAGGTATGGTAGAAGAGTAAATATTATTTGTATAGGTACATTCATCGCTGTAAAAGTCGGTCTCGATCACCTTTCCCCACACTTCACAGATATTCCTCACGGTGGTCATGTCAACCGACGTGTTTTCGGAGATCAGTACTCTCTGGAGGAAAGAATTGTCCAGATAGATATCGTCTTCGTAACACATGGGTTTCAGCTGACATATAAAGGCGTTGGTGTCCATGTCAAAAAACATTTCATAGTTGGGATAGAGGTCGCGGAAGGTGGTCAGGATAGACAGGACGCTGCATCCGGAGGCAAATTCCAGGTCATAGGGGATCGCGTTCCAGGTGACATTTTCATTCCGGTACTGCAGCCAGTTCCTGTTGAAATCCGGTAATGCCCTGTGTTCTCCCATGTCGTCTATCCTGTAATCAGTGATCCCTGCCAGATTCCGCAGGGTTTCCATGACGGCATCCCGGATGACATTGTACCTTATCACTTCGCCGGTCTGCTCGTTTTCCACATATGCCGGATAGCGGATGACAGATGCGCCCAGCTGGCCGTTTCTGGTACCGTCCAGCTTCTTCATAAAATCAGAGCAATTGACGGTCAGGCTGTTGGCGGCCGCGTCATAGGAGCCGGATGTATCGGTGTAGACATAACATCCGAGAGGGTAATACCTGTATTCTCCGGTTTTCGGATCATACAGACCGACTGACATGCGGATATCCATGTTCAGCCACAGCAGGCTGTTTTCCGTGAGCTTCAGCTTTTCTTTCATTGTGGGCTGTAACACAAAGCCGGCAGTGCGCCTTATGTCCGATTCCCCGGATATGGACATGCTGCCGTCCGTCAGGCCGCACTCGAGAATGCCTGTGATCCTCCGGTCCTGATCCAATACTTCGATCTTCAGTTTTATGGTAGGAGCTGCCGATTGCCGGAGAACGATCAGCAGATCCTCCTGTGTGATCCTGTCTGCCATTATTGTCCCCACCATTCCGATTCCACCTCTGAGAAACCCAGATAGTACAGATCCTCTTCCGAGTCCGGGCTGCCGACTTCCACCCATGTCCAGGAGACGGACCGGTCATTATACGCCTGACCGGCGGTGTCGGAGGGATTGGGCGTTACCTGTATCAGCCATAATCTTCCGTCAGGGAGCTTTAATATTTTGGGAATACCGTCAGAGATAAAATCCATAAATTTTCGTTGGTACGTAATACGCTGATAATCATATTCTTCGCTGTAGGCAAGCTCGCAGTCGTTCTCCTCCACAATGGGCAGGAAGGAACCCTGACAGCTGCCTGTGTCGTAATCAGCAATGGTGTTCCGGATGAAAACCGGATATCTGCTGTTGAGCAGTTCCACCGTAGAGGAAGGAATATTGCGGGTGGTATCGCAGTACCCGTCCGTGATCTCCGTTCCCCAGACTACATTTCCTTCCACTAAGAACATTTTCGTAAATCCGGAAGTTACTTTCGTAGTCGAGTAAGTTCCCTCAAGGCCGGACAGAACAGGCACTATGGCATATTCCACGGATTGCCCGGAAGCAACGAAATAATCCGGATGATTGATCACGAAATCGGCGGTGTCATTTACTTCCCTGACCGCGATCGTCTTCCAACGGAAATGGCCTTCGGTCCTGCTTTTCAGGATGATGTGAGATGTGTTTTCCAGGTTCCAGTCCACATTGCCCGCGTTGGTGCTTCCGTTGAATTTCGCCCAGAGTATGGTATCGAAATCCCACTCTGCGGGAAATTCGCCGTTCAGTGCCGAGTCTGTGGCTTTTGTGAGATACAGTCCGTCGTATATTCCGTTCCTCAATTCCACATAATTGATATTTTTCATGCCGGTGGGCGTAAGGGCACAGGCCAGAGCGCCGCCGGCAAAGCTGTTTCCGCATAGGAACATTTATTTAATCACCTCCAAGCCATAGATCGTTTAAGATCGTGTTCAGCGGTTCCGCACCATTTAAATAGACGGTACAGAAATCCCTGTCTACCACATAGGTGCTTTCAACGGTATCGATCCATGCGTCGTTGTCGTGCATCAGAAGACGGCTCGGGCGTTCCGTGCCATACCACATATCGCCTTCCGCCGCGTCTCCCGGCTCCGTAAATACTTCTAACTGGTATATATTGTTGATCCGCCGGAGGGCGATGGTGATCAGGTCTGTGGGATCGAAGACCTGGGGATCGGAATATAATAAATAATGTCCCACGCCGTTGGGTACCAGGAGCCGGAACCGCAGCGTCCCATCGGTATAGATGCGGGAGCTCAGGGTCAGCTCCGTATGACCGTTGCGCATCTTAAGGATGTCGGCAGTCTGCCAGAGGTTCATTCCCCGGAGAAGCAGCGTGAAATCATCCCGGACGGAAAAGCCCCTGTCGTAGAAGATCGAGCTGTCTCTCAGATCTATCATGCCGTCTATGTACCTGAAGCTGTCCGTTCCGTTATACTGGATGATGACCAGGTTGGATGCCACCTGTATACAGCCCTGGGATGGGAGAGGAGTGGCGTAAATGCGCGCATAGTGATTCGGGTTCTCGAACCTTACGGTGATCCCGATATATCCCGTGTCCAGTTCCATGCCGTTTACAGTGACGCCTGTACACCGGATGTAATAGGCTGTATTATTGTCCAGGCCCTGATAGGTGTAGCTGATATGAACGGCATCCGTAAGCTCACTGCTTTCCAGAAGCAGCTTTTTCGAAGCATCGTACAGGGAAAAGACGTATTTTCCCAGATCTTCCCAGTCGGAAGAGTAGTAGTGTACGGAAGCGGCAAAGGAGGAATTGTCTATCACGGAGCCGTCGGGTATGTCCTCAAAATAGAAATCTGGCGTTTCAAAGGTATAGAACAGTATCTTATCCGACAACGCCGAGGGGATATTATCTGCGCTGAAGACCTGCGCCTGGATCACATATTTTCTGCCGTTGGAAAGCGTGCGGGCAGGTATGGTGTGCCTGAGTATGTAAGAGGATACTTTGTGATCGAAGACAGTCTGATTGGTTTCGTTGTCATAGATCAGTATCCGGTTCGCGCAGGCGCGGCTGCCGGACCATGAGATCCATATCTCATGATCCCCGGCAGCGTCAAAAGGAGTTATTTTCTTGATCTGTGGTTTTGCTATCGGGGTCACCCTCTTTCTGTATAAATGATACGGACTGCGATCATTTCTCCGGCACGCCGCAGATGTGGATCGACTGCAGATCGCCCATGGGTTCTTTTACGAACACAGTCTGCCCGGCTCTCAGAGTGATATTGGGAATACAGCATTTTACGATCCGCTCATTGCCGGTGAGATCCGGGATCACATATCCTTTCCTGTCAATCCTTTTAATGACGGATCTGTAGGTTCTGTCGGCTTTCAACTCATCCATTTTCTTCTCCAGCATGAGCTTGAACGATTCCAACAGTTCTGTCTGGATATCCATTTCGCAGGGTCACCTCCTTTCCGGGTGGATTGTGTAAACAGAAAGGATCAGGAGACGGTTCATCTCCTGATCCACTGATCGGTATAATTGCGGAATCCGCTGAATTCTCTGGTCAGCGCGGTCCTTACCTCCCGCATCACGGCCTGACTGGTGACGCCGGGGCAGGTGATATTGATATCGCCTACATTGATGCTGGGGCGGTTATTCTGGGTAACGATACTGGTATTGTTGATCTGGTTTGTGGCATCCGGCATCTTCCTGCTCTTTTCAGAAACGGTATCGATCCTCAGGAAATCCTCCCTTTCCCGGTCATCCAGCTTTGCCATGTGGGCATGCCATTTCCTGTATATTTCCCCGAAAGGAGTGGGGTCCTTGTGGGGATCGTAGGGGAGCAGCACGGTGCCGTCAGGGGTGAGGACGGCATCCTCCCCGTATTCCCGGGCAATCCTGTCACCGGGCAGGCTTTCGGCAGCCAGGCCCCTGTATTCTGTGATGCGGCCTTTGCTCAGAAGTTCCCTGGTCCGGAGATGGTCGAAGATGAGGTCGCCCTTTTCCGTGCGGATGAATTCGGGGCCGCTGTCGCCCACGGTCTCGAAGGAGCCGTCCTTTGCGTGTACCCAGAGCTCCCGGCCCAGTTCCCCTACAAGGGTCCTGCCGGCCTCCCGGACGCCCCAGTCGCCGGTGACTCTGGCGGCGCCTTTGACTTTGGTACTGGTATTGGCGGTGCCTTTGCCTTTGGCGGCGCTGCTCCCGGCAGGGGTATTGCCCTGGTTGGCAGTATGGCTGCCCACACTGGCGCCCAGAGAGCTGACAGCATTTTCTATGCCGGTTCCGGAGGCGTATTCGGGAAGATCGCCGTTGGTCTCAATATTTACAGTGATGGTACATGTGGCGGTGGCGCCGTCGAGATCCTCCATCTGTTCGTGGACGCCGGCCACATGGCTTTCGGCCACTTCTATGGTCTGTCCCAGTTCGCTGAACTTTCCGGTGACGCCGCCGCCGTCCGGTTCGCCGAGAGTCTTGTCAGCGGTTTCCCCGAGGGTCTCTATGGAGCCTGTGAGGGAGGAGGCACCGGCGGACTGCCCGGTACTGCCTGCAGACTGTCCGGTATGGCCGGCGGAGTATCCGGAACTGCCTGTGGACTGTCCGGTGCCGCCGCTGATGCTTTGGGAGACGTTACGGATGCTGTCGGCAATGCCGTTTATGTCCCCTGCAAGGGGGCGGAGGCTGTCGGCGGAGATGCCGCCGATCTCCTGCAGGATATTCAGGATGTCGTCATTGCCGGAATATATCTCCCACAGGGTGTTCAGGTAATTGTCTTTAAA
>CAMWWF010000237.1 GCA_947177885.1 uncultured Lachnospiraceae bacterium | reverse complement strand
AGTCGAACAGCTTTAGGTAGTTCTAAATGCAAGTCATCCAGTGTCTGTATAAAATAGGTATCCGCACATTCCTCACTGCATATTTCATACAGCTTTCTGGTGTTGGAACTGTGCTTACCGCCTATTACGATCATAACGTCAGCCTCTCTCGCAAGTTCCCTGGCTGAGCTCTGTCGTTCCTCTGTCGCATTACAAATGGTATTAGCAACATTAACATTGTAACCTTTTTTCTGGAAAATTTCAACTATAGAATGAAATTTATTGTAGTTAAATGTCGTTTGAGACACGACACATAACTTTTTTCCTTCGGGCGGGACGTAACTTTCCGCCTCTTCCACCGTCTCCAGCACTGTCGCGGAACCCTTGCACCAGCCGACGATCCCCTCCACTTCAGGGTGAACGGGACTGCCTATGATCACAACGTGTTCGCCCTCACCGGCGGCTTTCTCCACGATCCTGTGGATCTTTTTGACAAATGGACAGGTGGCGTCAATGCACTCCAGATCCTTCTCTTCCAAAATGCGGTATATCCTTTCCGGAACACCGTGGGCACGGATAATGACACTGCCGCCGTCCAGGGACTGCAGAGCCTCCTCTCCCTCCAGAACGGTCACTCCCTTTTTCTCCAGATCCTTCACCACTTCCTCATTGTGTACAATGGGACCATAGGTGTATATAGTTTTCCCTGTTTTTGCCTGTTCATACACCGTATCTGCCGCGCGTTTCACGCCAAAGCAGAAGCCGGCACATTTTGCAAGTCTCGTCTCCATAAAATATACTTCCGACTCCGTTCCTGTCATTGATCCCCCTGACGTCATGCCCCGCCGCAAAGGCGGATATATGGGGGAATTTCGAAATACCGCTGATCATTACTGCCTCGCACAGATGGCGAGTATCCTGTCGATCACCTCTTCCACCGTCATATCGGAGGTATCTACCAGCACCGCATCCTCCGCCTGTCTCAGAGGGGAAGCCTCTCTGTGCATATCGCGGTAATCCCGCTCTTCAATGTCCTTCTGTATCTTCTTCAGATCACAGCTCTCACCTTTTGCAGTCAGCTCGTCATATCTTCTCCCGGCCCGCACCGCACTGCTGGCTGTGAGATAGATCTTTCGGTCCGCATGGGGCAGCACACAGGTGCCTATGTCCCTGCCGTCCATAATGCAGTCGCTCTCCGCCGCCAGCCGCTTTTGCAGCTCCACCAGCTTCTCTCTCACCTCCGGGATCACACTGACAATGGAAGCCGCATGTCCCACTTCCTCCGTGCGCAGATATGCATTGACATTCTCTCCGTTGAGAAGGACTACCTGCACACCGTCCTCGTAACGGATCGTGATATCCGCCTCCCGGCACTTTTGGATGATCGCCGACTCATCCTGCAGATCCACGCCTTCCCTGACCATGAACAGAGCCATTGCCCTGTACATGGCCCCCGTGTCTACATAGATCAGATTCATTTTCCCGGCCGCCGCTCTGGCAATCGTACTCTTCCCTGCTCCTGCCGGCCCGTCAATGGCAATATTATAACTCATCTTTCACTCCTCCTGTCTGTTTCCCTTACATTGTCCCGGCAAGATGTCCCGTGGACCATGCGATCTGAAGATTGAATCCGCCCGTCAACGCGTCCAGATCCAGTACCTCCCCTGCAAAATACAGCCCGTCCACCTTTCGGGATTCCATGGTGGAGGGATTGATATCCCTGACCGAAACACCTCCTCTGGTAATGATTGCTTCCTCAAATCCTCTTGTGCCTTCAATGGTGAGCGGAAGCTTCTTGATCAATCTGCCGAAACTCCTGCGTTCCTCCTTTGTGATCTCATTCACTTTCTTTTCAGGCCGTATTCCCGATAATTCTATCATAACAGGGATCAGCTTCGCAGGAAAGAGTCCGCTCAGAGAATTCTTAAACTGCCTGTTCTTATTATCATCAAAATCCCGGAGGATACGCCTGTCCAGCTGCTCCTCATCCATGGCCGGCTTCAGATCGATGTAAAGCTTTGCATCCCCCTCTCCGTGATAATAGCTGCTGGCAGAGAGGATCAGGGGGCCGCTGACCCCGAAATGGGTGAACAGCATCTCTCCAAAACCTTCGTACAGGCGCTTTTTTCCTGCAGTCATGGTGACGGAGACATTTTTCAGGGCAAGTCCCATCAGCGCTCCGCACCACTTTTCCGCGATATTGAAAGGAACCAGCGCCGGACTGAGCTTCGTGACCTTATGCTCTGTCTGCTCGGCAAAACGATACCCGTCGCCGGTAGAACCGGTGGAAGGATATGACATACCCCCGGTACATATGATACCCTTATCTCCTGATATGGTACGGCCATCCGCAAGTCTCACTCCGGCAAACGCCATTTTCTCTTTTACTTTATAACCGCATCCGAAATCCCTTATTTCCGTGTCTCCCTCCTGCACTTCCTGCATCCTCATCCAAATATGGTCCACTTTGGTGTTCAGTAATATTTTCACATCACGCCTTTTCAGTTCCCGCTGAAAAGCGGCGATCACATCGGATGAATGGTCTGACATGGGGAATACTCTTCCTCCCCGCTCTGTCTTCAGCGGACAGCCTGCATTTTCCAGAAAGGCCATAACCGCCTGATTGTCGTATCCGTAGAAAGCGCTGTAAAGGAACTTACTGTTGGTACACACATTTTGAAACAATACATCCATATCCGCCGCATTGGTCACATTGCAGCGCCCTTTACCGGTAATAAACAGCTTCTTTCCCAGTTTTTCATTCTTTTCTATCAGGCATACCTCTGCCCCGCTGTCGGCTGCCGCAATGGCCGCCATCATTCCTGCGGCGCCTCCGCCGATTACGATCACCTTGCCCATCACACTGTTCACCTTTCCGTTCCGAAAGTTTATTGTCCTGTTCCTGATTCCATAAAGTCTCTTTTTCACGCCAACGTCTGCCCGCTCCGGCGACACGGATCTTCCATGCGAAGAGCGCCCGGCATGCCCCGGCGCGAGACCCGGCACTGCTTCACGAAGCAGCCCCTGCAGTGAGTGCAAATCGCTGCAGGCAATCAGAAGTGCTTCTCATACTATTCCCTGTGCAAAGTATAGTTTATCATAGGTTCATCATCGATAAAGTTGATCTCATCATTCAGATATACCTGATAATTATTCCAGGTTTCCTCCAGCATCTCCAGGTTCCGTTTTACATCCTGCGGACAGCGGAGACACAATGCCACCACCAGAGCATTGATCACGCTCAAGGGCGCCACCAGGGAATCCACGATGGAGACCATATCGCTCCTCGCCAGCAGATTGCAGGAGGAATACAGACTCATGGGAGAATGGGTGGAGTCCGTCACGGCGATCACCTTTGCATTTCGGTCGCTGGCGAATTCCATGGCCTTAAGGGTCCGCATGGAATATCTGGGAAAGCTGATGCCTATAAAGCAGTCCTTCTCACCAATGCGGATCATCTGTTCAAATGTCTCGCTGACGCTTGTCGTCTTTAACAGCACCACACTGCCCCGGATCATATTGAGATAAAAGTGTAAAAATCCCGCCAGCGGTTCATTGCTGCGAAGTCCCATGATATAAACAGTGTCTGCAGCAAGGATCGTCTCCACCGCAGACTCAAATGCCGCCGGTTCCAGATTGTCTATGGTATGCTGGAGCTTTTCGATATCCGCGGAGATCACAGAAGTAAGAACCTCCGACTGGGTGCTCTTTCCATATTTGGCATCCATCTTCTGGATACTGCTGAGCTTGCCCTTAACACATTCCTCCAGCGCGCGCTGGAACTCCGGATAACCGGCATAACCCACCCGGTCCGCAAAGCGCACCACTGTGGATTCACTGATCCCCAATGTTTCTCCCAGCTTTGCGGCTGTCATAAATACCGCCTGATCATAGTGATCAAAGATGAAACCGGCAATCGCCTTATGGCTCTTGCTCATCTTATTATATTGCTCTGAAATCCTGCTTAAAACATCATAATTGTTGTCCATACATCAGGCTCCTTACCTTTTGCTCATAAAGGCCTCATAGGAGCGTTCCAACAATTCCAGCGTCTGCGCGTCATTGAGGTCATAATCCCCCGTCATTGTCATACAGGCCGCACCATGGATAAATATCCACATCTTGACAAACAGGTCACCGGGATCTGCACACCCTGCAGCCTTGGCAAGATTGATCTCACAGACAACATTGCCCTCCGAGCCGTTCAGCAGCTCGTACATTCCCTTTTTATAAGGTACGTCTGTCACAAACAGCAGTTCAAACAGATGGCGTTCTTCTCTTGCAAAAGCAATGTATGCCATACCGAGATTCGCAAAGGGTGTCTTCCCCGTTCCGTGGTACCGGCTGTAAAAATCATGGAAAAAGACGGATGCCCTATCATAGACCGCTCGCCACAGCTCGTCCATATTCTTGTAGACCCGGAATATGGGTTGAGTGGAACAGCCCGTTTTTGCAGCCACCTTCCTCGCAGTGACATTTACGAATCCTTCCTCCCTGGTCATGGCAAATGCAGTATCGAGAATCATATCGATAGTAATTGTTTCTTTACGAGCCATACTTTTTCCTTCCCATTCTGTCTTTGTGCTGTTTTATCGCATTACACTTGTTATCTTACCTAATCTTTGGGCACTTTGTCAATAGCAATTGAGGGAATAATCGAGTAGAGAAGCGCCCGGCACATTTAAAACAGCATCGGAAACTGCTTTCCGATGCTGTCTGTTCTGCCTGAAATTCATATATTCTGTCTCTTCACGCTTCCCGTCTGCCGACACGGCCGGCACAAACGGTCCGTGGAAAGATACGTGCGTAACTCGCTCTCTACACGCTTATACGGGATATGCCCCATTCTTAGTGTCAGCCTGAGTCATATCAACCTTGTCCTGCTGTGCCTGACGATATTTGAAGAAGTCGGTGGCAACCTGAGGGAACAATGCATAGGAAAGCACGTCCTCATCCTGCTGCTTCCATTCCTTCATCTCGCTCTCCAGCTTATCCATCTCGCTGGGCAGCGTATCTGCGAAACGCCCGGTCAGTCTGGTCTCGCCGGGAATAACCTTGTCGATGATCTCCTGGCTCATGGGCTTTACAGTCTGGCCATACTCACCGCGGAGCACCGCCTTGGTCTCCTTGGTAGCCATCTTATATCTTTCACCCATCAG
>CAMWWF010000236.1 GCA_947177885.1 uncultured Lachnospiraceae bacterium | reverse complement strand
CCATTGCCCTGGCCAATTCCCCCGGACTGCTTCTGGCAGACGAACCTACCGGCAGCGTGGACGCTTCCACCTCCAATTATATTTTTGATCTGTTTACGGAATTAAACCGAAACGGCCAGACCATTCTCATCGTCACCCACGACGTGGCCTTATCCAGGCATGTGCGGCGGGTCGTGGCCATTCGGGACGGCAAAATCAGCAGCGAAAGAATCCTGAAAGAAGAATATGCCGACCGGATCAATGAAATTACCGTTGACTGGAGAACGGAGGAAACCCAGGAAGAGTATGCCGTTATGGACAAAGCCGGACGAATCCAGATTCCAAAGGAGCTTCTCGGTGTCCTCCAGGCTGACGGCAACAAAGTAAAAGTAGAACTAAAGGACGGGCAGATTATATTGAGCAGCAAAAAATCCCGGTCTCCCAAATCAGCTGTCTGATCTGCCTATTGCATTGTAGCAATATTTCGAATTAGTTTATAATACAAATATGTAATAAGGAGACAATTATGAACGAAAAAGTACTTAAAACATTAGAATATACCAAAATAATTGATATGCTGGCTGCGAAGGCCGACTCTGAACCCGGCAAAAAATGCTGCCGGGCGCTGCTGCCTTCCACAGACCCGGATGAAATCCAACACAATCAAACGCAGACTGCCGATGCTCTCCGCCGCCTTTTCAAGGTCGGAAGCACTTCCTTCGGCAACAACAAAGATCTGGGTCTTACCATCAAGTCCCTTGAAATCGGCAGCTGTCTCTCCATTTTGGAACTGCTTGCCATTGCGGGTATGCTGGAAAACGTGAGCCGTATTAAGGCTTACGGAAAAAGCGGCAGGGCGCCGGAGAAAAATGATTCCCTGGACGAATATTTTGAACTGCTTGCCCCTGTGATGCATCTGTCCAATGAAATCAGGCGCTGTATCCTTTCGGAAGACGAAATTGCAGACGATGCCAGCCCCAGGCTGAAAAACATCCGCCGCTCCATGACCCAGACCAATGACAAAATCCATTCCCAGCTCACCAATATGCTCAGCGGCGCCTACCGCACATATCTTCAGGATGCGGTAATTACCATGCGTTCCAACCGCTACTGCATTCCCATCAAAGCGGAATACAAAACCCAGGTAAGCGGCATGGTGCATGACCAGTCCTCCACCGGTTCCACCTACTTTATCGAACCCGCGGCCATTGTGGAGCTGAACAACCGTCTGAGAGAACTGGAGCTGGAAGAAAAAGATGAAATTCAGAAAATACTTACGGAATTAAGCGCTCTGGCAGGGGAACACGTCTCCGAACTGGCTGACAATCAGAAAATTATGACCCTTCTGGACTTTATTTTTGCCAAAGCGGAACTTGCCATGGACATGAACGCCACGGAGCCTGTTTTTAATGAAGACCATTATATCAGCATCCGTAAGGGTCGTCACCCTCTTCTTGACAAAAAGAAGGTGGTTCCCATTGATATTCATCTGGGAAAGGATTTTGACCTGCTGGTCATTACAGGTCCCAACACCGGCGGAAAAACCGTCTCCCTGAAAACAGTGGGCCTGCTGACCCTTATGGGCCAGGCCGGACTTCACATTCCGGCTTCCGACCTTTCGGAGCTGACCATTTTCAAAGAAGTCTTTGCGGATATCGGAGACGAGCAGAGCATTGAACAAAGCCTTTCCACCTTTTCCTCCCATATGAAAAGCATTGTACACATTCTGGCCCATGCGGACGCGGATTCCCTCTGTCTGTTTGACGAGCTGGGCGCGGGAACGGACCCTACGGAAGGAGCCGCTCTGGCCATTGCCATCCTGAATTTTCTCCATGACAGGGGCATCCGGACCATGGCCACAACCCATTACAGCGAGCTGAAAGTCTATGCCCTGTCCACCTCCTTTGTGGAAAATGCCTGCTGTGAATTTAATGTGGAAACGCTTCAGCCCACCTATCGGCTGCTGATCGGCATCCCGGGAAAGAGCAATGCCTTTGCCATATCTTCCAAGCTCGGCTTATCCGATGAAATCATCAATGCGGCCAGAGAGCAGATAGGACAAGAAGACAAGTCCTTCGAAAATGTAATTGCAGAGCTGGAGCAGAGCAGAATTTCCATGGAGAAAGAGAAAAGGGAAATTGCCCGGTACAAAGAACAGGTTCGGGTTCTCCAGGAACAGCTTCAGCAGAAGAACGAAAAAATTGACCAGACAAAAGACCGAATCCTGCGGGAAGCAAACGAAAAGGCCAGAGATATCCTTCAGGAGGCAAAAAATATTGCAGACGAAACCATTCGTGACTTTAACAGACTGACCGCGGATACGGATGTACGGCAGCTGGAGCAGAAACGTCAGAAAGTCAGAGACAAAATCAACGAGAAAAACTCCCACCTGTCTCTGGGACACACCAATGCCGGAAAGCCTGCCGGAAAAACCCTGGACCCCTCCAAACTAAAAAAAGGAGATTCCGTGAAAATTGTTTCCATGGGCTTAAAGGGTATCGTCAGCACCCTTCCCGATGCAAAGGGCAACCTTTATGTACAGTGCGGAATCATCCGTACCCAGACAAATATTAAGGACCTGGTCTACATTGACGAGAATTCCATTCCTGCGCCTGCACGCCCCCAATCCGGTTCAGGCTCCGGCAGACTGAAAATGTCAAAGACCCTGTCTATCTCCATGGAGCTGAATCTGTTGGGCAAAACCGTGGATGAGGCAATCAACATGCTGGATAAATATCTGGACGATGCCTACCTGGCTCATCTGCCCAGCGTGAGAATCGTTCACGGCAAGGGAACCGGCGCATTGCGCAGCGCCGTCCACACTCATCTGAAACGACTGAAATATGTAAAAGAGTTCCGGCTGGGCGAATACGGAGAAGGTGACGCAGGTGTCACAATAGTTACATTCAAATAATTTGCAAGCATGACTTACAGTATAGGAGACGGATATGGTAAGTAAACAGAAAATTCTGATTGTAGATGATGACAACAACATTGCGGAACTGATTTCCCTTTACCTGACAAAAGAATGTTTTGAAACTTTGATCGTCAACGACGGAGAATCGGTAATGCCCGCCCTGGATACCTTCGGTCCCAATTTGATTCTGCTGGATATTATGCTTCCCGGAATGGACGGCTATCAGGTATGCCGTGAGGTAAGGGCAAAGCAGTCCGTTCCCATCATTATGCTTTCCGCCAAGGGCGAGGTGTTCGACAAGGTGCTGGGGCTGGAGCTGGGCGCGGATGATTACATTGAAAAGCCCTTTGATTCCAAGGAGCTGGTGGCCCGGGTAAAAGCCGTTCTGCGCCGCTATAAGCCTGCTGCCGGCACGCCGGAAAACTCCCGCGACAAATGCGTGCAGTATGCGGATTTATCCATTAATCTGACCAATTATTCCGTTGTGTACAAGGGCCGAAACGTGGATATGCCGCCAAAGGAACTGGAGCTTCTGTATTTCCTGGCGTCCTCCCCCAACCATGTCTTTACCAGAGAGCAGCTTCTTGATCAGATATGGGGCTATGAATATGTTGGGGACACCCGCACCGTAGACGTACACATTAAGCGGCTTCGGGAAAAAATCAAAGACCACGCCAGCTGGAAAATTACCACCATCTGGGGAATCGGCTACAAATTTGAGGCGCGCACTTCATGAAAAAAACTCTCTATCTGAAATTTTTACTTGCATACCTTATTTTCGGCATGTTCAGCTTCATCATTGTCACCACCTTTGTGCCCAATATGACAAAGGAGCATCTGGTGCGTTCCAAAGCGGAGGACCTCTATCTGGAGGCCTCCCTTATTTCCAGCACCTATGCTTCTCTGCTCTATACCAATGAGACGGACCTGGAAACCGTAAAAACCCAGCTTGATTTTCTGGCTTTTTACCTGGACTCCACCATACGCATCATCAATCCCTCCGGACGTCTGGTGATGGACACGGACACGCCTCTGGATGTGGAAAAAGAGATCATGATAGAAAACTTTGACCCCACTGCCGCCAGCGGCTCTTACTACATGGTCAATGACTTCTTCGGAAATTTTGAATCGGATATGCTGAGTGTATTTTCTCCCATTACGGCAAACTATATGGTAAAGGGCTATGTGGTTATCCACTGCGATATGACCAGTATTCAGCAATCCTGCAACGGCCTGCTGAACATATCCTATATCACTTTGGTAATTCTGCTTCTGCTTTCTTTGATTATCCTGATTTTTTTCACCGAAATTGTGTATATTCCTCTGCGCAAAATCACCTATGCCACAGAACAGTACGCCAACGGCAATATGCATTATGAATTTCAGGTGGAAAGCGACGATGAAATCGGATACCTGGCTGCCTGCCTGAATTACATGGCCAGCCAGATTGCCGGAGCCGAAGACGATCAGAAAAAGTTTGTAGCAAACGTATCCCATGATTTCCGCTCCCCTCTGACCTCTGTCCGCGGTTATCTGGAAGCCATGATAGACGGAACCATTCCTCCCGAATTATATGATAAATACCTGCACATTGTACTGAATGAAACGGAGAGGCTCACCAAGCTGACCAACAGCCTATTGTCCTTAAACAATCTGAACACCAGAGGCATGCTTCTGGACCGGACGGATTTTGACATCAACGGCATTATACGCAGCACGGCTGCCTCCTTTGAGGGCACCTGCCGGGCCAAGACAGTTGCCATAGAAATGATTCTCACCGGAGACCAGATGTATGTAAATGCCGATATGGAAAAGATCCAGCAGGTGCTCTACAATCTGATGGACAATGCCATTAAATTCAGCCACTGTAATTCTGTAATCAAAGTGGAAACGTCCGTGAAAAAAAATAAGCTTTTTGTATCCGTAAAGGATACCGGAATCGGCATTCCAAAAAAGGATCTGTACCTGATCTGGGACCGTTTCTACAAATCCGACCTGTCCCGGGGCCGGGATAAAAAAGGAACCGGTCTGGGGCTTTCCATTGTAAAGGAAATCATCAACTGCCATGAAGAACACATCAATGTTATCAGTACAGAGGGCGTGGGAAGTGAATTTCTCTTCTCCCTGCCCATAGCGGATGAAAATGATGATGAAGATTAAAGCAAAACAGGACCTGTGCCGCAGAATCTCTTACTGCTGCACAGGTCCTTCGTTTCCCGGGTCATCCGCATTTTTATGCTGTTCTACCGTT